>CAJXFW010000008.1 GCA_913053655.1 uncultured Thiogranum sp.
AGGAAATGAGCGACAGTCTTATCAGCGTATACGCCGAAGTGCCCGAGCTGGTCAGCCACCTGCACCTGCCGGTGCAAAGCGGGTCGGACCGCGTGTTGGCGGCCATGAAGCGCAATCACACCACACTGGAATACAAGTCCAGAATACGCAGATTGCGCGAAGTGCGTCCGGATATCAGTCTGTCCTCTGATTTTATTATCGGATTCCCGGGTGAAACCGGGGATGACTTCGAATCTACCATGCAGCTGATTGAAGAGCTTGGCTTCGACAACTCGTTCAGTTTTATCTACAGCCAGCGGCCAGGCACCCTCGCCGCCGGTATGCCGGACGATGTGCCTCTGGATGTAAAGAAACGGCGCCTGGCACGACTGCAAGCGCGTATCCAGGAAATGGCCGCTCGAATCAGTGCAGACATGGTGGGTACCGAACAGCGTATACTGGTCGAAGGGCCGTCGAAAAAAGATCCCGCACAGATGGCCGGACGTACGGAGAATAATCGTATGGTTAATTTTGACGCCGGTCCGGAATTGATCGGGTGTTTTGTCAAGGTGCGGATCAGTGCAGCACTGCCCAATTCACTGCGTGGCGAGTTCATCGCTGAAGACGATACCGGCACTGCCACTAAGGCCGCTAACTGGGGCTGATCCCCGCTACGAACTCATATCTTGGACCCGGAACCCTCTTCTATTAACGTCACTCTGGAGCCTGCCGACAATCAGCGGCTGGCTTCCCTGTGCGGTCAGTTTGACGAACACCTGCGTCAACTGGAACGTCGCCTGCAGGTCGAGATCAGTAATCGCGGCAACCGGTTCCAGATCGCCGGCAATGATCGCGCACCCGATCTCGCCGGTGAGGTTCTGCGGGATCTCTACGATGCGACCGGTGAAGGCCCGTTGACACCGGAGCAGGTACATCTGTACTTGCAGCAAGCCGGTCTTGACGTACTGAACGAAACAGTTGCAGATGATGAGCCGGATCTTGTTATTCATACCCGGCGTTGCCAGATCAAACCGCGTGGTAGCAATCAGCAGAACTATATTCGTAATATTCTGAAGCTGGATATCAATTTCGGTATCGGCCCGGCCGGAACCGGAAAGACCTATCTTGCGGTTGCCTGTGCTGTGCAGGCGCTGGAGCGTGAAAAGATACGGCGACTGGTGCTGGTACGCCCTGCCGTGGAAGCCGGGGAACGCCTGGGGTTTCTGCCGGGAGACCTGACACAGAAAGTGGATCCCTACCTGCGGCCGCTCTACGACGCGCTGTATGAAATGCTGGGTTTTGACCGCGTGGCCAAACTGATCGAGGGCAACATCATCGAGATCGCACCACTCGCCTTTATGCGCGGGCGAACGCTCAATGATGCCTTCGTTATCCTGGATGAAGCGCAGAACACCACCGTCGAACAGATGAAAATGTTTCTCACCAGAATAGGCTTTGGGTCTACCGCAGTTATCACCGGCGACATCACCCAGATCGATTTGCCAAAACACATAAAGTCCGGTCTGCGGCAGGTGACGAAGGTGCTGGATGGCGTGGAGGGCATAGGCTTTACGGGGTTTGATGCCCGTGACGTCGTACGTCACCCGCTGGTTAAAAGGATTGTTCGCGCTTACGATAAGTTTGAGAAGGACAGGGACAGCAACAGTGACTGAGGAGAAAGGTCTGCCGGGCCTGGACGTTCAGTACACCGTCGATGGTGACAGTTTGCCGACGCAGCATGAGTTCGAGTGCTGGGTACGGTCGGCGCTGGAACCCATGAATAACGCCGTAGAACTTGCGATCAGGATTGTTGATGAACAGGAAGGTCGGCAGTTGAATAGCCGGTATCGTGGTATCGACAAGGCGACCAACGTGCTGTCGTTTCCGCTGGAAGCGCCACCCGGTGTCGACTCGGGCTATCTGGGCGACCTGGTTATTTGTGCCCCGGTCGTACAACGCGAGGCTCAACAGCAGCACAAACCGGAAAAACACCACTGGGCGCATATGGTGGTGCACGGCGTGTTGCACCTGCGCGGCTATGACCACCAGCTTGATGCGCAGGCAGAAGAAATGGAAATACTGGAAAAGCAGATACTGGCAGGGTTGGGTATTCAGGATCCCTATAAAACGGATGTGGCAGTATGAAGGAAAAACATGAAACAAGATCGATCTAGCAACAGCGTCGGCCGGCTGTCGTGGCTGGACCGGCTTAGCCAAACCTTGTTGGGAAAGCCAAAAAACCGCGAACAACTGATTCACATACTGCGTGAAGCACAGCACCGCGGACTGTTCGATGCAGATGCGCAGGGTATGATCGAAGGGGTATTGCAGGTCGCAGAGATACAGGCCCGCGATATTATGATCCCGCGCTCGCAAATGGTCGTGGTGAGTCGGGAAGACAGCCCTGAAGAGCTGGTCCCGGTCGCTATCCAGTCGGGACATTCCAGGTTCCCGGTGGTCGGTGACAGTCGTGACGAGGTTGTCGGCGTACTGCTGGCAAAAGATTTGCTGCGCTATTCGTCAAAGAATGAACAGGAAAAGTTCTCTGTCCGGGAAATATTGCGCCCGGCTGTGTTCGTACCGGAGAGCAAGCGTCTGAATGTCCTGCTCAAGGAATTCCGCGCCAGCCGCAACCACCTGGCGATCGTGGTCGACGAATACGGGGGTGTTGCCGGCATGGTGACCATCGAGGATGTCCTCGAGCAGATTGTGGGTGAAATCGAGGACGAGCACGATATTGATGAAGATACCTATATCCGTAAATTCAGTGATATCAATTTTACCGTCAAGGCACTGACCTCGATCGAGGATTTCAATGAGTACTTCGAAACCGATTTTAGCGATGATGAATTTGACACCATCGGTGGATTGGTCACGGACAAATTCGGACGTCTGCCAAAGCGTGGTGAAACCATTCTTATCGAGAACATGAGTTTCCAGGTGGTCAATGCAGGTAACCGGCGTATTCATCTGTTGAAAGTCACGCTGTTGCTGAATCCGAACGCGATCCAGCCACCTGCCAACGCCTGAGTATATGCTGACTTCTGTGGGCAAGGTCTGGAAAGGGCTGATTGCACTGTCGGCCGGCGCTGTTTACCCGCTCGGTTTTGCGCCTTTCTCCTGGTATCTCCTGCCCGTTCTGGCGCTGGTCGTTCTGGCGGCGCTGCTGTTTACTTCCAGGTCCCGGGATGCCTTTCTGTATGGCTGGTTGTTCGGCGTTGGCCAGTTTGGCGTCGGCGTGTCCTGGGTTTATGTCAGTATCTATTTGTATGGGCACGCCGGGCTGCTGTTGTCTATTGCGGTGATGCTGCTGTTCGTTATGTTCCTTGCGCTGTTTCCTGCGCTTATGGCCTGGGCGTTGGCCAGAGTCCGAATCGTATCCGGGAGCTGGTTTTACCTGGCGGCATTTCCCTCGGCGTGGGCGCTTTCCGAGTGGGTACGATCCTGGATATTCACCGGTTTCCCCTGGCTCAACCTTGGCTACAGCCAGGTTGAAAGTCCCTTGCTGGGTTTTGCCTCGATTGTCGGTGTATACGGTGTAGGCTGGCTGGCTGCGCTGAGTGCCGGGTTATTGACCTGGTTGTTCAGCGGCGGGAAGGCTGCACGTTTTTTTGCCCCTGCGGGTTTGCTGCTGCTCTGGACCGGTGGATTTGCCCTGGGCAACTATCACTGGACCGAAGCGACCGGAAACAGGCTCGTTGCAACCCTGATACAGGGCAATATACCGCAGGAGCTGAAATGGAAACCGGCACAGCAACAGGCCACCCTGGAGCGCTATGCCCGACTTAGCCGGGAGCACCTCGACAGCGATATCATTGTATGGCCGGAGACAGCGATCCCGGCATTCTACGATCAGGTTGAAGTCGAATTTATCGATCCCCTGCGGGAAGAATTTGAACAGCACGGTGTTTCGCTGGTAACCGGGGTGCCGGTGCTGGATCGCAGTCACTGGAATTATTACAACAGCGTCATCAGCCTTGACCAGCCCGGCCGGTTTTACTACAAAGTTCACCTGGTGCCTTTTGGTGAATACCTGCCACTGCGTGACTGGCTGGCGGGAATACTGAATTTTTTGCCGGTCCCCCAGGCGGATTTCACTGCTGGAGAGCCGCAACAACCGTTGCTGGAAGCGGCCGGCTATCCGATTGGAACTTCAATCTGTTATGAAATTGCGTTTGGTGAACAACTCATCAACGCATTACCGGAAGCCGCCTTCCTGGTTAACGTCAGTAACGACGCCTGGTTCGGCGATTCCCTCGCCCCCCATCAACAACTGGAAATGGCGCGTATGCGGGCGCGCGAAACCGAACGCTATGTATTGCGTGCGACCAATACCGGAATTTCTGCAATCATCAATGCCGACGGTGGCTGGGTGGTACGTAGTCGGCAGTTTGAAACACAGGCCATAACCGGCAAGGTGCAGCCCAGAACGGGTGCGACACCCTATGTGCGTTGGGGGAACTGGCCGGTTGTGCTGCTGAGCCTGGGTTTGTTGTTGCTGGCGTGGCGTCTTGCTACCTGATTAAGACTTCCGGCTAATCAAGCCAAAGCTTTATACGCCCCATTTGAACACGGCGAAAAATTAGCCGGCCACGGTGACGACAGCTTACAGAGTACCCGGTACTGAATGGGGGCATCTGAATTAACGCGTTCAACAGAAACCTTCACATCCTGCTCACCTACCGATTTAAGCAATTGGGCAAATTCGCTGGAGTAGTATTGTGGCGCGTAACCGACAAGAGAGATTGGGTCACCAGTGCGTACCAGTAAGGCCATGGAATCGAATTTATTTTGAAGGTCACGCATCAAATATAAATTCTCACCGGGTTTTAACTGGCGTGCACGATCCTGATTATCGGCGTGCATATGCCGAAGTCCCCGACTGAAGAAATACACTTCATAGTTTTTATTCGCATCCGGCTCCGGGCAAGGAAACAACTCCAGAGAGTCCGTAGCCCGTAATCCCCCCGTCCGGGACAACTCATCCATAACATCGTGGTTTTGTTCATTTAATCCAAGCCATTCTAAATACTCCCCATACTCAGGGCGAGATTTCGGTAATACACGATTTGCGAAAAGCGGGAACAACTCATCCGATTGGTAAGCGACATGTAAATCCTGCATGCGGCCAAACGGTTGAAATTTCTTGCCGGCATCCTCTGCACCCCGGGTATAGACGAATTTGTACAGGCTATCGTCGCGCGTAAGGCGGCCAACCGGCGCCCAGCTTCGGCTATCGGGGTTCTGCCATGCGATATATAACGCTTTGGTCATTTCAATATTTCCAGATTGCCCAGCCTTTCAGCGTTAAGTTCGAGCATTTTCAGGGCAAATAATCCTGCCGGTTCAGTAATTTCAGATTCCGGGATGTTATCGAAAATCTCCTCGAAATCTTTACCAGAACAAAGGCTTAATTTGTCGCTCCAATAACGTGCTGCAGAAGGACAGTGCTTCGCCGCATTTTCGAAAGCGCCTATCGTAGTATAAGGCTTTTGGCTGGTAGTGCCAGGGTACAGGGCTGATTCAGCTCTGCGTATATACGACTGTACAGAATAACCTTCGTCTCTGGTGCCGAGCCGCTCCAGCCGCCGTTCATCAGTCTCGTTCCGTCCCAGACTGGAAGCATGATCAAATGTTGGCGCCAAAAACAGGTGCGTATCCGGTGTAACAATCAATCCCCAATTCTCATGATGCCTGTCCTGATTGCTTACAAGTGCATCAAGGAGCAAATAGCCAGTAAAGACATGAAACGCTTTTTTCATCTCTCCAGTCTCCGGAGGCTGATGACCAAGAGGTAACGCGATCGGAAATCTGGTCAAAACCACATGCACCCTTCCCAAAGTGTGCTGCCGGGTCCGATAACGTTTTGTCTTTTCATACCCTGGCTCAACACTTGCGAGCAGCTCATTTCCCAGAATTAATCTCGACCCTTTCGGTACAAATGTTGGACTGACTACACCCTTCCAGTTGCCGGCATTTGCGGAGGCAAAGTCATACTCAGCATGCGGAAGCCCCAGTAAGCGGCAAATCTCACAACAAACCTTTTCCGCCCAGTTTTCACCAGTACCGGGGCGCCCCCTCTTGAACATGACTTGCTTATCATTTTCATCCCGGTACCAAAACTTGGATTTGGTGCCCAGCTGCTCCAGCTGGCTCGATACGCCTTCCGGAACTTCGATGATGGGATAAGTCATAGCCTGAAGTAATCGCTCAATGGACAACCGTGTTGGACAGTACAGACTCAAGAATACCCAGCACTCTGGGGGCGCGCTTCGGAAATACGCCCACAATACCTTCATGGTGAAAATCCGAAAATGGCGGATTAAACAGCGCCTCCGGGTCCATAATGCCATTCTGTGCCAGATGGTCAATGATCTGGTCAACGAAACGAATCTGGTCAGCATTCAGTCCGTTTTCAGCCAGAAAATCCGCAAAAGCCTCTTTGGCGGCCTTTCGGTCCAGGCCGATGATTTGTCTTACCAGCGTTCCCAGCGGTTGATCAGTACGGTAGATATCTCTGAAAGTGCCCTTCTTCCCCGGGCCGCCATCACTGAATAACAGCGATTCGAGTGCCCGGAGATCGGCGACGGTGATCGGCTGATTGGTCTTCAGATGTTGAATCGAAGGGTGATCCTCGTGCTCACGTGTTAAATTGCACCCAAAATTAACCCGCGTGTAACCCTGATCTGCTGAAGAACCAGCGGGGGATAAAAGGAGTGATAGACGTGGCATTATTGAGTGTAATCAGGCAGCACTCCCTGATCTCTGCGACGCACTCACGCTATAATGCCCGCCTCTCTCCACCGTAACCGGGGTCATTATGGACAACCGATGGCGCGATGCAGACGCCGCTGACTTTGCAGATGACCTGCTGCAACTGCGCGTCTACACTTCGCGGCTGCTGGGCCAGGACCCGGACCTGGTGCTCCACGGCGGCGGCAATACTTCGGTTAAAATCAACCAGCGTAACTTCTTCAGCGAAACCGAGTCCCTGCTGTATGTGAAAGGCAGCGGCTGGGATCTGGCCACCATCGAGGCCGCGGGTTTCCCGGCGGTGAAAATGGACGTGCTGCTGAAAATGGCGCAGCTCGAACATTTAAATGACACGGATATGGTGCGCCTGCAGCGCACCGCCATGATAGACCCCGCTGCCCCCAATCCTTCGGTCGAGGCTATTCTTCATGCCCTGATTCCCTTTACTTTTGTGGACCATACGCACGCTGACGCCGTGGTCACCCTGAGCAATACCCCCGATGGTGAACAGATTCTGCGCGAGCTCTACGGTGAGCGCATGCTCATCTTTCCCTACGTCATGCCCGGCTTTACTCTCGCCAGGGATATTTACCAGCGCACCCGGGATATCGACTGGCAACAGTGCGACGGCATCATCCTGTTACATCACGGCGTTTTTACCTTTGCCGATGACGCCAGACAGAGTTATGAACGCATGATCGAGATCGTGGCAAAAGCCGAGGCCTGTATTAAGGACAAGGGCGCCATGTTCGAGTCGGATGCGGCAATTGAGGTTCCGGACAGTGAGCCGGATATCCTCGCTCTGGCCGCCATCCGTCGCAGCGTATCCCGTATTCGCGAACGGGCCAGTCTCTGCCGACTCGCGCAGGACCCGCTGTCGCTGTCCTTTTCCCGGCAAAAGAATCTGGCTCATATTGCCGGCCAGGGTCCTCTCACGCCCGACCACGTCATTCGCACCAAACGTATTCCGGCCCTGCTGAACGAAGATCCCGTGGCAGCCATCGAGGGCTTTGCCCGGGCATACGGATACTATTTCGAGAAAAATAATACAGCGGGTCTGACCTGCCTCAACCCCGCGCCCTGCTGGGCGGTGTGGCCGGGAACCGGTACGTTGAAATTCAGCAGTACGGCCAGAGAGCTTGGCATCATTGATGACATAAACCGGCACACCATGAAAAGCATCCTGCTGGCGGAACAACTGGGCGGCTGGTGTGCATTGCCGGAGAAGGATATTTTCGAGCTGGAATACTGGGAGCTGGAACAGGCGAAGCTGAAAAAGGACAAACAGGCCGCCGGTCTGCAAGGCAAAATTGCGCTGGTCACCGGTGCGGCCAGCGGCATCGGCAAGGCCTGTGTGGAGGCACTGCTGGCACAGGGTGCGGTGGTTGCAGCACTGGATATCGACCCGGCGATCGAAACCCTGTTTGCACAGGAGGCGGTGGTCGGTAGGGTATGTGACGTTACCGATAGTGCGCAGATTCAATCTGCACTGCGTGCCCTGGTCACACACTTTGGCGGTCTGGACATACTGGTTAGCAATGCCGGCACATTCCCCCTCAGTGCCCGCATCGAGGAACTTGATGAAGACAGCTGGGACAGCAGTATTTCCATCAACCTTACCAGCCACCAGCGCATGCTCAGCGCCTGTATTCCTTTCCTGAAACTGGGTGTCGATCCTGCGGTGGTTTTTATTGCCTCGAAAAACGTACCGGCACCCGGTCCCGGCGCATCGAGTTATTCGGTCGCCAAAGCCGGTATGACCCAGCTTGCGCGTGTCGCCGCGCTGGAGCTGGCCGGTGACGGGATCCGGGTCAACACACTGCACCCGGACGCCGTTTTCGATACCGCCATCTGGACTGATGAAGTGCTCGAAAAACGTGCCCGTCACTACGGTCTCAGTGTGCAGGAATACAAAACCAAAAACCTGCTGAAAACAGAAGTACGTTCAGGGGATGTCGCCGGGCTGGTGTGCGCGCTGGCCGGCTCGTTGTTTGCCAGAACCACCGGTGCCCAGATCCCGGTTGACGGGGGCAATGACAGGGTGATTTAGGTTGGAAATCCGTGCTAGGCTCGGCGCTGTTTAAGTACCGAAAAATATAATACGAGGAGCAGGCTTGCCCGCGAACCGGCGGAGGCCCCAGGCACCGTTCGCGGGCAAGCCCGCTCCTACGCGCTAACCCCGGATTGGGGCAATACAGGATAGTGTCAACATGAACTCCGAAACTTGAGTTATTACCCTGTCTTTGTTCGCTTGCGGAGGGGGTGGTGGAAACGGCGGTGGAGGTGTAGCGACACTCTCGCCGGCCGGTACCGGTACAGTCACCCTGCTGGTTACCGATGCACCCAACGATGATTTTGATGCCGTAATCTCACTGTTATCAAGGCTGAGCTGCTGTCCGACAGTGGCAGCGTCACGCTGTTCAGTGGAGAAAAGACGTTTGATCTGTTGCAACTGGCCAACGTAACGGAAATATTTTCGGTTACACACATTGCTCCCGGAACCTATAACAGGATTCGCCTGACCCTGACCAAAGTGGAACTGGTCAAGAAGAATGTCTTCGGCGATTCCGATATCACCGGTTGCCTGAAGGCGGAGACCATCATTTACGAAGCTGAAGGGGCTACTATTCCTGTACAGCCACTGCCCTGATCAGGGTTTCCGTGCCGGATGCCGATTGCTGCCCTTCCCGGGCGGTCGGCACCCGGTTACGGTGCTTCTTGTTTCCCGGTGTTTGCAAGAAATTCCAGTAGAAACTCCCGGTTTTTGCGGCTGTTGAATGTGGCGGTGTGCGGCCCGTTCGTTGTGAGAAAGGTTTTCGGTGGGCGTGCTGCCTGCATCAGTTCCTGGCCGAAGGCATAGGGTATGACCGGGTCGTCCTTACTGTGAATCAGTAACAGCGGCACAGGCGAAATATCCCCAATATAGTCGACAGGGTCGTAGCCACGTATGACGCTCCAGGATACGGGGTACTGCAGCAGCCAGGTTAACCAGCTTTGTCCGGTGGCATAGCGAGCTATTGCGCTGTAGCGAGTGAATGCAGCATCGCTTATGATGGCGCTCAGGTTTTGTTTTGCCTGTGGATCGGTGGCTGCAAAATAGATGGCCATGCTTGCGCCCAGGCTCTGGCCCAGCAGGTAGACCGGTTTTTTAAGGTCGGCATTTCTGTTCAGGACAAACTGAAACCCGGTGCCTATATCCTGTAGCGCACCTGGCAGCGTGGCTTTGCCCTGCGAACTGCCAAAACCCCGGTAGTCAAGCAGGAAGACCTGGTAGCCGTAATCCGGCAGCCAGGCAACGTTATGGATGTGTGTGCTGATGTTTTCGGCGTTGCCGTGCAGGAAATAGACCGTACCGCGCAGCGGTGTCTTTGCCTTCAGCCACCAGCCGTGGATGGTGACGTTGTCCGTGGATTCGAGGTAGATATCCTCATAGTCGAGATTCAGCCTGTCCGGTGTTTGTACCATGGTCTTCTGTGGAAAGAAGAAAATCCCCGAGCAACCAGTGAGACCGTGCAGCATGAGAAAGGCGACTATGGCAGGCAGTATGCGCATGTTCTAGAAGAAGTGATTATAGCTGAGGCCGACTTCATTGAAATCCCTGTCGTCATGCCATTCGCGTTTGAATTTGAGGCGCAACGCGTTATCGCGCGATAACACCAGGTTCTGGATAAAGGAGAATTTCAGGCGGTATTCACCACCGGCGAACCGTTCAGCGTGGAACTCCGCACGGCCGGTGCCGATCTTGCCGTGGTAAAGACTACCTATTGCCGCGCCCAGCGCAGGCTCGATCCAGGTGCCAAACGTGGAGTTGGCTTCCAGGCGCCCGGTCAGTAGGGTGTAGACAGCTCCGTCGTCGAGCAGTGGCCAGGAATAACCGCCACCGCCGGAAATATGCGCGACCGGTCTGTCCTGATCATCCGAGTAGACGCGTTCAAGTCCACCGCGTATGCGCCAGGATATCGGTTTAAAGAAACGGCTGCGAGGGGTCAGGGAAAAGATGTCTGCGAAGTCAGCTTGTTGAACAACGACAGTGCCGGAAGAATTTTTACGGCGTAAAACAATGTTGGCAATATTGATCTGTGCGCCACGCAGATAACCCGACTCGTTGTCTTCCAGGCTGTGGTAGGACATCCTGAATCCCAGTTCGGTCCAGGCCTTGCCGCGTCTTTCCAGGGCGCCGAATGTCACGCGTTTGGAATGATGTCCACTTTCAGGCCTGACGGGTGCAGTGATTTCCTGTGCTTCCCCGGGTGGGTAACGATTTAGCATGGCCAGTAAGCGGTAGCTTTTCTTCGCAACCAGTGGGTCACGCACCTTGCGGTTCTGGCGCAGACGCAGCAGCTTGTAGGTAGTCTCCAGTAATAGCTTTTGCCGTGCGGCAGGGATGGACTGAAAGTCCGGGTTATGTTCATCGATGGGCTGGTCGAGCAGTTTCTCCAGCCGTGCGTAATCATCCTCGGGCAGTTCCTCTATCATCTGTTTTACGATAGTTTGCTGTGACGGGCGGAAAAAGGCTCCCTCCACAAAGCCGGTACGTTCCACTGCGCGTACAGTATCTACCGGTATGGCGGTAAGCACGAATTCATCGGTCAGCTCGACGCCGGGTCTGGCGACCTCGAGCAGTTCCAGTAACCGGTAGGAACAGTTTTCGGTGAAGAAATAATAGTCGAAATTGATCTCTTTCAGTTCCCACAGGTGGGTCACCATAGTCTCGACTTCGGCGGGTTGCAGGTTCAGTTTATACTCCCAGATGTCGCGCTTCTCGATCTGGTTGTATTCCTGGATTTTTTTAAAATAGGGTGTCACGATAAACTGCCCCGGGTAGCCGCCCGTCAGTCCTTTCCAGGCGTAGGACATGGAATTGTCGCCGTCGGTAATATTTGCCCCGAAATTCACCGCATAGGAGAGCCAGTCGGACCAGTTTTCGTCATCGGCGGGGTCCAGGCGCAGCAGGGTGTGACCGAACATGGATGACGGACTGTTGAGCTGGTAGGTGGGAAACACCATGGTAACGCTCTCGGCGTGGATCAGCCTCCGCCACTTGGCGTAGTCGCTGCAATTGACGGCAGGCAGTCGCCCGGTATCGATTTTCAGGTGTTTTGCGAGCCAGTTAAAGCGTGCTGGAAAGCGGCACAGCGCGTGCTCGTTACCGGTGGTCTGTGTGGTGAAAAAGGCTGCCAGGGTTGCGTTGAGCTCGTGCTGCGGGCTGGTCTTGCCATCAGGCGCATAGAAGAAGTGTGCATCATCGACCGAGCTTGTAAAACCTTTCTGCACAAGGCCCGAGGCCCGGTAGTGTCCCAGGTTCATCCATTCCTGATTGCGCCACAGCACTTTATCAGCTGCACGCTCTTGCAGCTCTTCTATATAGGATGTTTGATTTGTGTCAGCTGTTACTGTTGTAGAGAATGTCCAGATTAGCAACGGCAGGATAGTTGAGGGCGGGCGCATATCGGTATAAAAAATGCCCTGTATCCGGGGATGATACAGGGCACCTTTGTGACGTTTTAAATGGACAGAACTAGACTGCGTACTTTGCCAGACGCGGATCGCTTTTCATAACTGTGTTTACTGCAGTCAGAGCCTGTTCCGCCGTCACATCTTCATTGGGGAAAATGGTGGTGAAGTTTTCATGCATCACCTGGGAAAAAGTTGTACGGTCTTGCTGCTCAACACCGATCATTACGGCTACGGCATTCAGTGCGTCTCCATGTCCACGGGCCACATCCTCGGAAAATTCATCCATAATTTCTGCTGCGCTGGCCATGGAATCACCGCCATAGGTCAGTGTTCCGCCTGTCGAACAGCCGTTGGTGCCACTGGTCATGCCAAACGTTTTGTTGCCGGATGTACCGTTGGTGGTACTGGCCAGGAAATGAGGGCCGCCTCCAGTCTGGCCTTCAAACAGCATGTTGCCCCAGCCGCAATCCGGTCCACCGGGGGCCTCAGCAAAAGCAGCTGACGATGCGATCAGTAGAACAGTTCCTGCAAAAATTCTCTTCATCCGTAAATCTCCTCGAGGTTAAAATAACGGTGGCCACTCATGAATAGCCAACTTTGATGGTATAACGATCATCAACAGTGGGCAACTGGAGAAATATGCATGCGCCGGGAATAACGCTGGCTGACATTTGTCTTACTGTGGCAGAATCAGACGTAGTCTGAGCAGGCGCATGGGGCAGAGTATGAGTGACAGTGATCGCGATGTGTCGTCTTCTACATCAGCATCGGGTTCCGGTACGACCCGACTTGTAATCAATGGGCAACGCCTGCCCGGAAGAATCTTTGTCTTTTGCCTGGTGATCGAACTCTCCTTTGTCCTGCTTGATGCGGTCGTGAATTATGGAGAGCTTACCAGGCTTGGTCCGATTCGGCGTTTGTTCAATATTACTCGCGAAGATGGCCTGGCTACCTGGTTCATGGTTGCCCAGACTTTTGTGGCGGCTCTTGTCCTGTGGTTAATCTTTCTGGTTTATCGCAGTCGCTGTTACGGGAGAGGGAAGGTCATTGCGTGGGGGTTTCTGGCAGGGTTCTTTACCTATATGTCAGCGGATGACGGGGCAAAAATCCACGAGCGAATGGGTTCGGTATTTTCGGAGCTGCATTCGTCTGCTGGATCAGTTCCTTCCGGTGACCTGCCCGGGCGGTTGCAGGCGATATTTCCCAGCTATGACTGGCAGCTGGTCGCGCTGCCTCTGCTGGCTGGTGCCGGTCTGTTCATGCTGATCTTCCTGCTGCACGAGTTAGGTGACCGGAAAGGGCGGGTGCTGCTGTTGCTTGCAGTGGGTTTTATGACTATTGCGGTCGGACTCGATTTTATCGAAGGACTGGACGATTCCCATGCCTGGAATATACAGGTCGGGATAAGAGAAGCTTTTGATCTCAGCAAATATACCGTCCGGCATTTCGCCAAATCGCTGGAAGAATTCCTGGAGATGGTGGCTATTTCGCTGTTGCTGGTGTTGTTTGTCCGCCATTTGATACGGGTAGTTGAGTCGTATCTGGTCGTTGATTTCCGCGGCCGGAAGGCGCCGGAATGAAACCTGTCTACATTTATCCCGACTTTCCGGTTTCCACCGGCCAGCGTCGAAAGGTCCCGTTACCGCATTTCGGGCAGTCGGGAATGCGCACCGTATGGTGAAAGTGCAGCGACTCATTGCACGATGAACAATACAACGTGCCGGGACCGGTGACTTCGCCGCTGTGATAGGGCGGGTCCTTGTCGAGTTCTTCTTGCAGCTCCAGCCACTCGATTGCTGTTCGATCGGCGACCAGGCTGAAAAGCTCCAGCAGGCGATCCTCGATTCGGTCGATATCAAAGCGCAGCCAGTCGCCCAGTTCGTGGCTGGTTTCAGCCAGGTGTTGACCGGCATCCTGAACGTCCCGTTTCAGGTAGTAGGCGACTTTTTCGGCCTCATCGTGGGTCAGTTCTTCAAGCTCTACCGCGGTCTCCCGGGCCTTATCGACACTGTGTCGAATGCTGGGCAGGGCTTTTGACCCGGCTTCTTCCAGCGCAAGGCGAATGCGCTCCATCATCTGGTTGTAGGCCTGCACGAGTTTGTCAGTAGCGGGGCTGGTCATGGCATTCTCCCGAATTTGTGGTGTGCTACCCGTAAGTTTAGATGCTTTAGGTGCCTCTGTGTATTGTTCGTCCGGCACGCGGTACGGTATTCTTCGCGCTTTGAACAATGACACAGGCCGTTGGGATGGAAGCGCAGTACAACCCGCAGGAAATTGAGGCAAGAATCCAGCAGCAGTGGGCTGATAAGGGCACTTTCCGTGCGCTGGAGGACGATTCCCGGGAAAAATACTACTGCCTGTCCATGTTTCCCTATCCCAGCGGTCGCCTGCATATGGGGCATGTGCGCAATTACACCATCGGCGATGTGATTTCCCGCTACCAGCGCATGCTGGGCAAGAACGTGCTGCAGCCGATGGGCTGGGATGCCTTCGGCCTGCCGGCAGAAAATGCGGCGATCAAGAACCGGGTGCCACCCGCCAAATGGACCTACGAGAATATTGATTACATGCGCGCTCAGCTCCAGCGCCTGGGATTTGGTTACGACTGGGCGCGCGAGCTGGCGACCTGCGATCCCGGGTATTATCGCTGGGAGCAATGGTTTTTCACAAAATTACTCGACAAGGGGCTGGTTTACAAGAAAACTGCCGTGGTGAACTGGGATCCGGTTGATCAGACCGTACTGGCCAATGAGCAGGTAATCGACGGCAAGGGCTGGCGCTCGGGTGCCCCTGTGGAGCGGCGGGAAATTCCGCAGTGGTTCCTGAGAATCACCGATTATGCCCAGCAGTTGCTCGATGATCTGGATCAGCTGGATGGCTGGCCCGACCGGGTGCGGACCATGCAGCGCAACTGGATCGGCCGCTCCGAAGGTGTCGAACTGGAGTTTGAGGTCGAGGGTGGGGATAAACCACTTTCAGTCTATACCACGCGCCCGGATACCCTGATGGGCGTCACCTACGTGGGGGTGGCTCCTGAACACCCGCTGGTGAAACAGGCCGCAGAGAATAACCCTGCGTTGCAGGCATTTATCAATGAGTGTGCGCACATCAAGCTTGCCGAGGCAGAGCTGGCAACCCAGGAGAAGAAGGGCATCGATACCGGCTTGCAGGCGATCCACCCGGTTAGCGGTGATACGGTCCCGGTGTGGAGCGCAAATTTTGTGCTTATGGAATACGGTTCCGGCGCCGTCATGGCGGTTCCCGCACACGACCAGCGGGATTACGAGTTCGCGCAAGAATATGGCCTGCCGATTCGACAGGTGATTTATCCCGCAGATGATTCGCTGACAGCCGATATTGGTAAATCGGCTTTTACCGACAAGGGTATTTTGAAAAACTCGGGCGAGTTCGATGGCCTGACATCGCAACAGGCGTTCGATGCCATTGCCGATCATCTGGAAAAACGGGGTAAAGGTCGCAAGACCATCAACTTCCGTCTGCGAGACTGGGGTGTATCCAGACAGCGCTACTGGGGCTGCCCGATTCCGGTCATCAACTGTCCGGCGTGTGGTGCGCTGCCGGTTCCTGAAGACCAGCTGCCCGTTGAACTGCCGCTTGATGTGGTGCCCGAAGGTACCGGATCACCGCTGAAAAAAGACCGGGGCTTTATCGAGACATCCTGTCCTGAATGCGGCGGTGCCGCAGAGCGTGAAACTGACACCTTCGATACTTTTTTCGAGTCATCCTGGTATTACGCGCGTTATACCTGTAGCGATTTTGACCGGGGTATGCTGGATGAGCGTGTGAATTACTGGACGCCGGTGGACCAGTACGTCGGTGGCATTGAGCACGCGGTCCTGCATTTGCTGTACGCACGTTTCTTTCACAAGCTGATGCGTGACCTGGGCCTGGTCAACGGCGATGAACCCTTCAAGCATCTGTTGACGCAGGGGATGGTTAACAAGGACGGTTCCAAAATGTCCAAGTCAAAGGGCAATACCGTGGATCCGCAGTCCCTGATAGATCAGTATGGTGCCGATACTGTGCGCCTGTTCATGATGTTTGCAGCGCCTCCGGATCAGTCGCTGGAGTGGTCGGACTCGGGTGTCGAAGGCGCATCGCGTTTTTTGAAGCGCTTGTGGAAAGCGGTAACGGGTCATGTATCCGGCGGTCAGGTTTCCGCAGTAGATGCAGGCGTGCTGAGTGATGACCAGAAGGCGTTTCGCTGCAAGCTGCATGAGACAATCAGCAAGGTCAGCGATGATGTCGGGCGGCGTTACACCTTCAATACTGCCATTGCTGCGAACATGGAACTGCTGAACGAACTTGGCAGGTTCAGAGATGACTCGAACCAGGGGCGGGCGCTGGTGCAGGAGGCGCTCGATGCTGCTGTATTGATGTTGTCACCTATTGTGCCGCACATCTGCCACGAACTCTGGCATGCATTGGGACACAATGACGATATTGTAGATTGTGCCTGGCCGGTAGCGGATGAGCGCGCGATGCAAAAAGACAGTATTGAACTGGTTATACAGGTAAACGGCAAGATGCGCGGCAGGATTTCGGTAGCTGCCGATGCCAGCAACGATGTTATTACTGATGCAGCGGTTGCCGAACCGAATGTGAGCCGGTTTATGGAAGGCAAGGCATTGCGCAGGGCTATCGTGGTGCCCGGTCGGTTGGTTAATCTGGTAGTCGCCTGAACACGAAAGGACAGCTATGACATTTAAGAAAGGTCTGATTAACCCGTCATGCCGGCGAAGGCCGGCATCCAATGCATTGAATCTCCTGGATTCCGGCCTTCGCCGGAATGACGAAAGACGAATTAATCAGGACTTCCTTAACAGGTGCTGTAACACTTTCGCCATGCTGCTGTTGTTGACGAGTTTATCCGCCTGTGGTTTTAAACTACGCGGCGATGTCGAATTGCCGCAGATTTTGCAGGAGACTTACATTGAATCGAAAAATCCGTTTACCGGCATGGCGCGCGCATTGCGTACTGAGCTGGAAGGCGCCGGCGCCAGGATAGTTGAAAGCAGCAAACAGGCCACAGCCGTGCTGAGAATCGTCAACGAAAAATCGGTGAATCGCATACTTTCGGTGGGTAGTACCGGTAAGGCCAGTGAATACGAATTGTTCGATTCAGTTACCTTCGAACTCACTGACCATAAAGGCAAGGCACTGATAAGTCCCCAGAATCTGAGTATGATTCGTGATCTGGTTTTTGATGAAAACGAGTTGCTGGGCAAGGTCGCGGAGGCCGAGCAGCTGCATATAAAGATGCGCCGCAGTCTTGCCCGGCAGGTTTTTACCCATATTAATGTAGAGCTCAAACGCCAATGACGCAACTGCGCGCCGATCAGTTGAGCGCCCATCTCGGCTCCGAACTGGCACCGGTATATTTTATCCACGGTGATGAGACCCTGCTGGTTGATGAATGTGCGGATGCAGTGCGTGTGGCAACGCGCGAGCAGGGATACAGTGATCGTCAGGTTTTTACCGTCGACCCCGGTTTTGACTGGCAGAGTCTGTTAGCCGCCGGCGACAGTCTGTCGCTGTTTTCCGAACGTCGTGTTCTCGAATTACGACTGCCGACCGGTAAGCCGGGCAGGGAGGGCGCAAAAGTATTATGCGAGTATGTTGAGCGGCCGCCTGAAGATACCGTGTTGCTGATTATCTCCGCAAAACTTGAACCCGCCGCCCGCAAAAGCAAATGGGTACAGGCGTTGGACCGGGCAGGGGTCAGTGTTGCGATCTGGCCGGTTGCTGTTGCCCAGCTGCCTGCCTGGATAGAGCAGCGCATGCGAGCGCATGATATGCAGCCCGGTCGGGATGCGTTGCGGTTGATCGCCGAGCGCGTAGAGGGCAACCTGCTGGCTGCAGCCCAGGAAATAGAAAAACTCTATTTGCTGAACGGGCCGGGGCCGCTGGAGCTGGAGACGGTCACGGAGCTGGTCACCGACAGTGCCCGCTACGATATTTTTGGCCTGGTGGATGCGGCACTGGCAGGTGATGCACCGCACGTCCAGCGAATTCTGACCGGGCTGCGGGGCGAAGGCGTCGAGCCGGTGCTGGTGCTGTGGGCGCTGAGCCGCGAAATACGCATGCTCGCCGGTATTGCCCGGGAGCTGCAAGGTGGTGTGACGCTGGCCCGGGCGCTGGCATCGCGGCGCGTGTGGGATAAACGCAAACCCCTGATCGGCAGTGCTTTAAAGCGTATTCGCGGGCGTCAGTGGTGGACCCTGCTGCAGCGTTGTGCCGGCCTTGACCGGGTCATTAAGGGGCGTGCACCGGGCAGTGCCTGGGATGAGCTGTTACAATTGACGCTACGGCTTGCCGGTGTGGCGCCGTTACGAAATTCCGCCTGAAACGAAGATATTTTTCTCGCAGAGGCGCAAAGACGCCAAGTAAGAAATTTAGTATGCTTTACCAACAATTAAGTTAGCAACTTTGCGTCTTGGCGAGAGTTATTCTTTCTGTATGGACACGAGTTAAGTGTGATGAGCAAAACAGCAGAATCCTTAAATTTTGACGTCCCCCGCTACATGCTGGAGCTGGGGCAGCGTGCGCGCACCGCTGCGCGGCTCGTTGGACGCGCAGAAAGCGGGGCAAAGAATGCAGCACTGCACGCGATCGCTGACGCCATACAGGCTGACAAGGCACACCTGGAAGCTGAAAACCGCAAAGATCTGGAAGCCGGAAAACAGCATGGCCTGGACGCCGCATTGCTCGACCGTCTCGAATTGACTGACGCGCGCATTGTCGGCATGGCCGAAGGTCTGCGTCAAATAGCAGCACTGGCCGATCCGGTGGGTTCCATCAGCGATATGGACTACCGACCCTCGGGTATCCAGGTCGGGCGTATGCGCGTACCACTGGGTGTCATTGGCATTATCTACGAATCGCGTCCCAACGTAACGGCAGATGCAGCGGCATTGTGCCTCAAGTCCGGTAATGCCTGTATCCTGCGTGGCGGATCGGAAGCTTTGCATTCCAATCAGGCGGTAGCACGCTGCATAGAACGGGGCCTTGAACAGGCTGGTCTGCCGGCGACTGCCGTGCAGGTAGTTGCAACCACGGACCGGTCGGCTGTCGGTGAGTTGCTGCGACTGGAAGGATACGTCGACGTTATTGTACCAAGAGGTGGCAAGGGTCTGATCGAGCGCGTAACCGCAGAATCCCGCATCCCGGTTATCAAACACCTGCACGGTGTCTGCCATACCTATATTGATGACCAGGCTGATATCGACAAGGCAATAAAGGTTGCATTTAACGCCAAAACCCAGCGCTATGGGACCTGCAATACCATGGAAACCCTGCTGGTCGCCGCGGGTATTGCCGAGCGTGTCCTGCCGATACTCGGCAGGATGTACCAGGACGAAGGCGTGGAATTGCGCGGTTGTGAACGTACGCAAAAAATTCTTGAGGGTATCAAGGCCGCACAGGATGCCGACTGGGACGAGGAATACCTGGCACCGATTCTGTCGCTGCGTATTGTCGATGACCTGGACGCCGCCATGGACCATATCGATAAACATGGATCACAGCATACCGATGTAATCGTAACCGAGAACATCACGCGCGCACGTCGCTTCCTGCGCGAAGTGGATTCCAGTTCGGTTATGGTCAATGCCTCGTCCCGCTTTGCCGACGGTTTCGAGTACGGTCTCGGTGCCGAAATCGGTATCAGTACCGACAAGCTGCACGCGCGCGGCCCGGTTGGCCTGGAAGGCCTGACATCGTTGAAGTTCATCGTGCTCGGCGACGGGCATATCAGGCAGTAATTTTTAAAAACACATGATCTGCATCTTCGGCGGCACCTTCGATCCCGTCCATTTCGGTCACCTTCGACCTGCTCTGGATGTACAACAGGCGTTGGGGATTGCCTGCGTTCACCTGTTACCCTGCCGTGTTCCGCCACACCGCGCAGCGCCTCTGGTTACAGCGGAACAACGGCTGGAACTGTTGCAGCTGGCGGTGGCAGATGAACCGGCGCTGGAAATTGATGAACGCGAGCTGCATCGCGACGGGCCATCCTATATGGTGGATACGCTCGAATCATTACGTACAGCGCACGGCGACGAACCCGTGTGTCTGGCGTTGGGTATGGATGCCCTGCGTGGTCTGGAACGCTGGCATCGCTGGCAGGATATTCCTGCCTTGTGTCACCTGGTGGTGATGCATCGTCCCGGTAGTCCGTGGCCGCAACAGGGCACATTAGCGGACCGGTTGAGCAGTGCATGTGTGACTGATGCCAGTGCGCTGGAAAAACAACCGGCCGGCTGCGTTATCGGGTTTCCGGTAACGCAGATGGCTGTTTCATCAACACAGATCCGGGATCTGCTGGCAGCGGGGCAAAGCCCGCGTTATCTGTTGCCGGACGCAGTACTGAACCGGATTCGACAAGAGAAGTGGTATGCAAACTGAAGCATTGAAGCAAGTCGCGCAAAAAGCGCTGGATGATCTTAAAGGCATCGACATTGTTGCATTGGACGTGCGCGATATGACCTCGGTAACCGATTTCATGATTCTCGCCAGCGGCACCTCGGCCCGTCACGTCAAGTCACTGGCTGACGCCGTGGCGCTGGCGTGCAAGAAAGCAGGTGTTCCACCAATGGGTGTCGAAGGTGAGCGCGAGGGTGAGTGGGTGCTTGTCGATCTCGGTGATGTGGTGGTACACGTCATGCAACCGCGTATTCGTGAATTCTATGCGCTGGAGAAACTCTGGACGGTCACTGAAGAGAGCCGCAGGATAAGCGAGCAGGGATGACGACTGATTTTCCCGGTCAATGGATATAAACCTGATTGCCGTCGGGACCCGTATGCCTGCCTGGACAAATGAGGGTTACCAGGAATATGCGCGTCGTCTGCCGCGCGAATGTTGCCTGAAGCTTGTTGAAATTCCGCTGGGTCAGAGAACCCGATCCACACCCGTAGAGCGCGCAGTCAATGAAGAAGGTAAACGTATGCTGGCCGCGATTACGCCCCGGCAGCGCGTGATTGCCATGGACGTAGCGGGCCGCTGCTGGTCGACTGAGCAACTGGCGGAGCAGCTGGTCAACTGGTTGCAGGCCGGCAGCGATGTCAGTTTGCTGGTAGGCGGACCCGACGGCTTGTCAGACAGCTGTATGGAGCGTGTCGAGCAGCGTTGGTCACTGTCCGCCCTGACGTTGCCGCATCCGCTGGTGCGCGTCTTGCTGGCCGAGCAGTTGTACCGCGCCTGGACGGTGATTAACCATCATCCCTACCACCGGTCCTGACTATGAGCGTACAGCTGATTCTGGCTTCCGCTTCGCCCCGCCGTCAGGCATTGTTAGAGCAGGTGGGCATCGCTTTTCGGCAGCAGGTCGCAGAAATCGACGAAACTCCGCTGCATAATGAAACTGCGGAAGACTACGTGATGCGTCTGGCGCTGGAAAAAGCCCGCGCGGTTCGGCACCATTCAGATGCTGGCGGGTTACCGGTACTGGGCGCCGATACGACGGTTGTGGTCGATGGCAGGCCGTTGGGCAAACCGGACAGCCTGGCACATGCGCGGGAGATGTTGCAGCTGTTGTCAGGCCGTGAGCACCAGGTAATGACCGCAGTTGCTCTGGTGAGAGACCGGGAAGCCGTGCGGCTCAATACGAGTCGTGTGTGGTTTCGTCCACTGGGCGAAAACGAGATCGACGCCTACTGGCGCACAGGCGAACCACAGGACAAAGCCGGGGCCTACGCAATCCAGGGCCTGGGCGCGATATTTATAGAGCGGCTGGAAGGCAGTTACACGGGGGTGATGGGACTGCCTTTGCACGAAACAGACCAGCTGTTACAGGAATTCGGTATTCAACTATTGGAACAGCACTAATGACCTTTGAACTGCTGGCTAACGTGACACCGCAGGAGACCCGTGTCGCGGTCGTCGAGAATGGTATGTTGCAGGAAGTTTTTGTCGAGCGGGCACGCCGCCGTGGCCTGGTAGGCAATATCTACAAAGGTGTGGTGAGCCGTGTTTTGCCCGGCATGCAAGCGGCGTTTATCGATATCGGCCTGGAGAAAGCCGCTTTTCTGCATGCTTCCGACATCGCCGTAGCCGGCGACGATGAGAAAACAGAACACAACGGGAACGGCGACAGCATCTCCCGGCTTTTGCATGAACGCCAGGAAGTTCTGGTGCAGGTCATCAAGGACCCACTGGGTACCAAGGGTGCACGCCTGACAACGCACATCACCATCCCTTCGCGTTACCTGGTGTTCATGCCGGAAGCCGGCAACGTCGGTGTTTCCCAACGTATCGAGCAGGAAGAAGAACGCCAGCGACTGCGTGACATAGTCATCGCGGTGCGCGGAACGACAGATGGCGGCGGTGGTTTTATTTTGCGTACCGCCGCGGAAAATGCCAGTGAAGAGGCCGTTGTTGATGACCTGAAATTTCTGCAGCGCTTGTGGTCCTCTGTTCAGGAGCGTATCACCACGGCGGGACCCGGCGATGTAGTGCATGAAGACTTGCCGCTGATGTTACGCGTTTTGCGTGATATTTCGGATACGGAAGTGGAGAAGCTGCGTATCGATTCACGCGAGACGTTTCAGCGCACCGAAAAATTTGTTCAGCAGTTCATGCCCGAACTGGCCAGTAAGCTGGAGTACTATCCCGGCGAACGGCCCATCTTTGACCTGTACAGTATTGACGATGAAATCCAGAAGGCGCTGGATCGCAAGGTGCAGCTCAAGTCGGGTGGTCACCTGGTACTTGATCAGACCGAGGCCATGACCACGATCGATGTGAATACCGGTGCCTACGTGGGTCACCGAAACCTGGAAGAGACCATCTTCAAAACCAATCTGGAAGCCGCACAGGCTATTGTTCGTCAGTTGCGACTGCGTAATCTTGGCGGCATGATCATTATCGATTTTATCGACATGCAGACAGAAGAACACAAACGACAGGTGTTGCGAGCACTCGAAAAGCACATCGAACGTGATCATGCCAACTGCCACATCAGTGAGATATCGAACCTTGGTCTGGTGCAGATGACACGCAAGCGCACACGCGAGAGCCTTGAACATATACTGTGTGAAACCTGTCCAACGTGTGACGGACGTGCCTCGGTTAAAACCGCTGAGACCGTGTGTTACGAGATATTCCGGGAGATTCTGCGTGAAGCCCGCCAGTTTGATGTACAACAGCTTCTGGTGCTGGCGGCCCAGGAGGTCGTGGACATGCTGCTGGATGAGGAGTCTACCAGTCTGGGAGAGCTGGAAGCCTTTATTGGCAAGCCGATCAAGTTCCAGGTCGAGGCGTTGTATAACCAGGAACAATTCGATGTCGTGCTGTTGTAAGGCCTTGTTGTCCTGTTATCTGTTTAGACGCCGGTTTCTCCGGATATAGACAATATGCTCGCACGGCGTGTCTTTGCGTTTGCATGGTGGAGCATCGCTGCCGGGGTGGTGACGCTCGCTGTCGCACTCAGTGCAGCGCGACTGTTGTTGCCCGGTATGTCCGAATACCGGGTCCAGCTCCAGTCTGTAGCACAGCGAGTTTTGAAGCACCCTGTCAGCATTGGTTCGCTCGACGCCGCCTGGCACGGGTTGTCACCGGTGCTGAAGCTCAACCAGGTCGTTGTCAGTGACAAGCGCTTTCCCAACGGCAAGTTAAGCGTTAACGAAGTTCATGTAGCCCTGGATATTATCGAGTCGATCAGGCAACGTCAGTGGATCACTGCCGGAGTCCGTCTTATCGGTATCCGTTTGAGCCTGCAGACAGATTTACTTAATCGTAGCGCAAAACAACAGGACTTCAGCTCGCTCGCCTGGTTGTTGTTGCAGGAAAGCATTGCGATAGAGGATTTGCAGCTCAACTGGTCAGACCCCGGCTTGTTTGAGTCCCCTGTCAAATTCACAGGGCTTTTATTGCAGCTCGTGAATCAGGGTAATCGGCACCAGTTCAGCTTGCAGGCAGATCTCCCGGAGTCTCTGGGCAAGACGCTGAAAGTTGCCGCAGACCTGCGGGGTGCCGGCACGGCTTTGCGGACCTGGGATGGCCACGTTTATCTGAAAACGGAAGGCCTGGAGCTTGCGGCCGTTCAGCGCCCGTTCCCCGATGCGCCCGTCGTCGCCGGCGGTTCGCTGGATCTCGAGCTGTGGGCGGGTATTCATAAACTGCAGGCGCAATGGGGCAGTGGCTCGTTCGCGGTACACGCAGCTCGCTTCAGGAATGCCACGGCGGATGCGCAGGCGATTACCGCAGACTCTCTGTCCAGTCATTTTCACTGGCGTGCGATCGAGCAGGGCTGGAAGGTCGGCCTGAACGGGCTGGAATTGCAACGTGGGGCCGGAACTCCATGGCCTTCAACTGATGTCCAGCTGACTATCAAAACTGCTTCCGGTCTGAATATTGAGGGCGGCATGACACTTGTTGTGCTGGAAGAGCTGGACGCACTGCTTCCCCTGATGCCCTGGGTCGATGGCGACGCGCTGGCGATGGTGGATCGCCTGCAACCGCAGGGTCTGTTACGCAATGCGGGGTTCAGGTTCGGCCTGGTTGAAGGATCGGCGCCGACATTTGCGGCCAGAGCGACAATAGAAAATCTTCAGTTTGCCGCCAGCGGAGGACTGCCGGGCGTGCGCGGTTTGTCGGGCAGTATTGAAGGAAACCTTCAGTCAGGCAACCTGTATTTGCAGTCCAGCAGCGCTTCGCTGGCTATACCCAAACTGTTTCCTGCTGCACTCGAGCTTGATCACCTCGATGGCGTTGTACACTGGCAGCGCTATGCGGATATGTTTCGTATCGAGAGCAAGCGGTTGACAATGAAATCTTCTTCTCTGGGATTGAGTACACGCTGGCAGCTGGACTGGCCCTATGCGCAGTCATCGCCCTGGCTCGATATGCAACTTGCACTGGACGACCTGCAAATAGAAGACGTCCGGCGCTATCTCCCCGAAAAGGTCATGCCGCCCAAAGCGGTGGCCTGGCTGCAAAAGGCGCTTGTGTCCGGGACCGCTACCGATGCGCGCTTGCTGTTGCAGGGCAGGCTGGATCAGATGCCGTTTGATCATCATGAAGGGCGTTTCGAAGCGCGCTTTGATTTCGAAGACACGGTGCTGGATTTTCACCCGACCTGGGGACAAATCGACGAGCTTGGTGGAGCAGCTGTTTTTACGGGTCGCAGCATGAATATAACAGGTACAACGGGCCGCATACTGGAGTCGCCGGTGGAACGGGTTGTTGCCGTTATAAATGATTTGAAAAAACCGCTGCTGGAAATTCGCGGAACGGCCGGCGGTACGCTCGCCGGTATGCTTGAGTACACCCGCAGCAGTCCGCTGGGCGCACGCTTTGGCCACCTGATTGACGGGATGAATTCCAGTGGTGATGCGCGTTTGCAGCTGGAACTGGACATTCCCCTGAAACCGGGCCTGGGCCTGGGCAAGGTCAGGGTTAGCGGTGATGTGGCGCTTGCCGGCAACGATCTGGTGCCAAAGAAAGCGGGTATCGGTCTCACTGATATCGAGGGAACACTCCATTTTACCGGGCAGGGCATCAGTGTTGACAAGGCTCGTGCCCGGGTGCTCGGTCAGCCCGTCCGGGTATCGGTTTATCGGGAAGGGAAAGCAGGCCGGTCAAAAACTGTGGTCGCTATCGACGGCAAGCTGAAGCTGGTCAAGCTGATGCAAAAAAAGGAGTTTGTACTGGCACCGCATATCAGTGGAGCAACCCGCTGGCGTGCGCTGCTGAATATTCAGAATCAGCCTGTGCCCGGTGTGTCGCAGGTCGAACTGGAGTTGCGTTCCGATCTGAAAGGTGTAGTAATTGATCTACCCGAGCCATTTAAAAAATCTGCCGGCGATCCACGTGACCTGCAAATCCGTTGGGTCCCCGGTCAGGAACACCAGCTTCCATTTTCAATTCGTTATGCCGATGTTGCCAAAGCGCAGCTGCTGCTGGCGGCCAACGCATGGCACCTGCGCAAGCTGCATATACGATTTAACGGGGGCGCGGCACCGCTGCCGGAAGACGACGTCATACACCTTTCCGGACATGTGCAAGAGCTGGACCTGGGGCAATGGATTTCGGTATTCAGTTCTGCGCCGGCCGGTGGGGAAAAACCTCCGCCGTTAACGGTGGACCTGTCTGTGGAAAACTTCTATCTGGCAAATGTCGGGGTGAAAAATATCCAGGCGACAAGTCATGCGCAGGACCCCTGGTACTTTAAAGTGGAGGGCGAGGGGGCCAGTGGCCAGGTGCGCTGGGTATTCGCTGATAAGGCGGTTCCAGCCCAACTCATGGCGAATCTGCAACACCTGGTTATTAACAGCCGGGAGCAGTCGGAAGGGGAACAAAAAACTGACACCATGCGGTCACAATCCTTGCCCGAACTGAATATTGATGTTGCAAAACTGAACTGGGGTGACCGGAATCTGGGTAGTATCAAGGTGCTTGCAAAGCATTCGCCGCAGGGTGTTGAATTTAAAACCCTGGATATGGATTCCAGCGCGATTACCTTAAAGGGAAGCGGCGCATGGCTGGAGCGTGACGGGTGGCAAAGCAGCCGTTTCCAGGCCAGGATACTGGGTGGAGATCTGGGCAAACTGGCTCTTTTGCTGAATACCGGCAGTGCCATAAAAGGCGGCGAGCTGGACGGTAACATACAGGCAAACTGGCCGGGGTCTCCGGCAGATTTCAGCCTCGCGACGATGGAGGCCGAATTTGATTTGCGTGCCAAAAACGGACGCCTGGTGAGTATTGACGAGGGTGCGGGAAAATTGCTCAGCCTGTTCAGCCTGAATACATTACAGCGCCGCCTGACGCTGGATTTCAGCGATGTGTTCAAGGAAGGTTTTAGTTTTGACAAGATGCAGGGTCACTTCGTGGTAATGGATGGCGATGCCTTTACCAACGATTTCACCATCAAGGGTTCATCCACGACTATCGACATCGCCGGGCGCACCGGTCTGGTGGCGAGAGACTATGATCAGCTGGTTACAGTGACCCCCCAGGTCAGTTCAACATTGCCGATTGCAGGGGTGATCGCGGGTGGCCCGGCGATTGGTGCGGCGGTGTTCCTTGCTGACAAACTCGTGGGCGACAAATTCAACCGCATGACCCGAGTTCAATACCAGGTCACTGGAAGCTGGGACGACCCTGTATTCAAGAAGCTGGGACAATGAAGCGGAGAACTGAACCGGCGTTTGTTACGCTGTGATATGCTGAATCCATGAAAATATCCGGCTATTTGTTATTGCTGATTTTCCCTCTGACGATACAGGCTGAAACCAGGCAGTGGGTATTGAGCGCCGATGAATGGGCGCGTCCCAGAGACGGACAATCTGTCGCTCGCATGGCGCCTCTGCCTGAAGTTATCTCGAGCTGGTCTTCCCGGAAGGGTCAACGGTTGCTTATTCGCTATCCGGGTGGAGAGGAAGGTTTGTTATGGGCGTACGAGTTGCGCTCCTGGCTGGTGGCACTGGGCGTTCCGATGGAAGACCAGGAGCTGGTGGTAGGCAGCCATCAGGCTGACCGTATTGAACTGGAGTTAACGAGGCAAACAGAGTGACAACGGCAGCCTGTATACAAATGGCATCGGGCCCGAATGTGGGCGCCAACCTGCTGGAAGCGGAACGCCTGATCGGTATGGTCGTGGACAAGGGCGCCAGGCTGGTGGTGTTGCCGGAAAATTTTGCCATTATGGGCAAAGAGGAAAGCGACAAGGTTGCAGTGCGCGAGGCGGATGGCGCCGGCCCGATTCAGGAATTCCTCTCCCAGCAGGCGGCGAAGCATGACATCTGGCTGGTGGGCGGTACCGTACCCATGATGGCTGAATCAGATAACAAGATCCGCGCTGCCAGTCTGTTGTATGACAATCAGGGTAAGCTGGCTGCGCGTTACGATAAAATACACCTGTTCGATGTGTCGGTGGTGGATAGTGACGAAAGCTATACTGAATCGGAAACCATTGAGCAAGGCGACCGGACCGTCGTCGTGGATACCCCGTATGGCAAGCTGGGACTGGCTGTTTGCTACGATCTGCGCTTCCCGGAATTGTTCCGCACCCTGCTTGACCAGGGTATGGAAATCCTCGCCATGCCATCGGCCTTTACTGCCATAACCGGCAAGGCGCACTGGGAAATACTGATACGCGCGCGCGCCATTGAAAACCTGTGTTATGTACTGGCGGCGGGGCAGGGCGGCTATCACGTTAACGGGCGCGAGACCTATGGCCACAGCATGATCGTTGATCCCTGGGGACAGGTTATGAATGAACTCGCCAATGGTTCGGGGCAGGTGTGTGCAGGCATGGACCTGGAGCGGTTAAATAATATCCGGCGCACGTTCCCCTGCCTGGAACACCGTAATATTGTTTGTCGGGTTTGATACCGGCAAACAGGGTTACAGCCAACTCCGGATATATTTACTTTTTGAAAATCCAGACGCTGTTCAGGCCCAGTTTTTCCTTGCTTGTATCACCGTAGGCGCTGGCTTCGTCCCGGGTCTGGAACCCGTCAACCTGTACGCGCCAGACCTGCTGTCCCTTCACTAAAATCCGGTTTGTGTCTGCGCGGATGTCTTTTGCGCGTGCTTTTTCTATAAACTGATTTGCGGCAGCCTGGTCGTACAGCGATACCAGGTTTATTACCCATGGGCCACCACTGCCGACACTTTGTGGTTGCGTTTGCGTCGGAGTTGCCGGTATTTCAGGTATTGCAGCCTGCATCGCATCCTGGCTGATCCGTGCCTCCAGCGCGGCAAATGATGTGGCCAGTGATGCTACACGGGTGTTGAGCGCCGAGAGTTCACTTGTGTGGTCGTCCGTGGGCGCAAGTCGGGCGCGCAGCATGGCGAGTGAGCTGACCTGTCGGTCGATGGCCGATTCCAGCGCACTCATACGATCTTCAAGGTTTGTGCGATTATTAAAATCGAGCAGCAGCATACTCATGGCGGCGAGCAGCGACAAGAGTCCAATGTAGAACAGTCTGCGGCTACCTTTTCCGGTAACAGGCTCTTCTCCGGGGGGGCGTTCCAGGACGGGCTGTTTTTTTTCTGCGACCGGCTCGCGGGCAGTGTCCATCGTTTCGGCAAACTGGACCCGGGCCCGCTGTATCGCAAATCTCCGACGACGTGCGCGGGCGCTGGTACTTGCGGATACGGGGCTTGTGCTTCCTGCCGTCAGCGTTTCCTGCTTGTCGAGGCGGTAGGGTTCGACCAGCTTCATCAATTGGGATTGAGGCTGAACGAACTCGACGCCGATACTGTTTTCTTCAACACGTGTGATGGTCGTGGATAAGGGTATAACCTTGCTTTCGTCGGCTTGTCTAAGCGATACGCGGACGTCGACAGCATCGCCTGCGTGGAAGACCGGAGCATTGCCATGGTGCTCGTGCTGGAGTAGCATGCCGCCCTTGCTGACATCCCGCACGCGGCAACCGGTGGGCGTTGCCTGATCGTCAACTAATGCCGCTTTAAGATTTACGGCAATTCTGGTGTGGTTACGGCGCTCCATGGTATTTGATTACCTGTGATTTGGCGCTGTTTACGGGATGTGTGATTAAGATACACAACTGCCCGCTCTTCAACAAGTGGTATGGAAGCAACGGGTAAACGACATATAGCCATCATATTATTCAAGCAGTTAATGGTTGGCGGTGTTGATTGTCGGGATCTGGCGACAAAAATTATTTTAAAATAAATATGGAAGTTGGGATATGAAGTCGTATATGCGAAGCACCATCTGGTGCCTGGTTGCTGCACTGGGTGTTATATCTTCGTCTGTGAGGGCGGCAGATATTTCAAGCAGCACATTAAAGACCGGTGCCGAAGATAGTACCAGCCCTCTGGCTGGTTTCCTCACCCTGGAACTTATCATGCTGGTTGGTGTAGTCCTGCTGGCGCTGGCCGTTGTCGCCCGAACCCGCACGGCACACACTGAAGCCTGAAATTTCAGGGCTGTAACGGCTATTCGAGGTCCCTGATATAACGGAATAAAGCCCTGCTGGATTTGGGGGGTTTGTTGTGCGCCCGCTCCTTTTTTGCCTGGCGCACCAGCTGGCGCAGTTGTTGGCGGTCGGCCTGCGCATGCTGTTCCAGAAAAGTCTCTATGGCCGGGTCGCCCTCTTCGATCATGCGGTTCCGCCATGCTTCCAGATCGTGGTGTGCGCGCGCCAGTTTGCGGGTTCTGAGCTGCACCTGTTCGAAGTAATCCTGGATCGGCCCGGGATCGATGTCGCGCATCAGTTTGCCTATAAACTGTAGCTGCCGCTTGCGTCCTCCACGCACATGCAGATTCCCGGCCTCCCTCAGCGCCGCGATGAGCGAATCCGGGAGATTGAGCATTGACCAGACCGATTCCGGAAGATCGACCAGCCGGGTGCCGAGCTGTTGTAGCGCATGAGCATCACGTTTCAGTCGGGATTTGCTCGGTGGTGCGCTCTCCGGGTCGAACTCGTCGTTCATAAAATCTGGATCATCCGGTTTTGAATAGCTGGGCCGGGCTGTATTATGCGATATTCAGCTAGCGTGGTACCAATCAAATTCATTGGCCTTTACCGAATAATATTCCCAGAGGAATGGCCAGTGAGTAATGTTTGCCTGGCCCTTAATTGGAAACGAGCCGGTCAATGTAATCGATCGCCTGCTGAACGGTGGTTATGTTCTCAGCATCTTCATCCACTATCTCGCAGTCGAACTCCTCCTCCAACGCCATGATCAGTTCCACCACATCTAGCGAATCAGCGCCAAGATCGTCGGTGAAGGAACTGTCACCACGCATCTCCTTGCTCCTGACATCAAGTATCTCGGCCACAATCTTCACGACGCGAGCCTCAATCGTGTTCATCGCGTTTCCCCGCTCCCGGAGGTGCTGCGATCGGACTCAAGGTCACCCCGATGGCCGTCCAGTACGGGTTTTGCCATCTGAACATTGAGGGTCCAGCCCTTGCCCTGTGCATGGGGCATCGCAACGACGTCCGTCACGACCCCTGCATCAAGCAGTAATCTGAAGTCTCGATGCTTCATTTTTGCACTCGGATATGTCACTCTCGACGCTGCACTTTCCCATAGATTGCAGACACTGTCGAGACTGCGGGATGATCAGGGTCCGGGCCGATGCATGAAGATAACAGTGGCATTTCAAGGTAACCATGACAGCGTTCACCGACCCGCCAGGCGGGGCTAAATTCCAGACCCCGGGCTTCGTACCGATGGTCGTTGAGATATCGACGCGGGGTGACCGCACCTACGATATTTACTCCCGCCTGCTCAAGGAGCGAGTCGTATTCCTGGTCGGTCCGGTTTCAGATGAAGTCGCCAATATCGTGGTTGCCCAGTTGCTCTATCTGGAATCGGAGAATCCGGACAAAGACATCCACCTGTACCTCAACTCACCGGGGGGTTCCGTGAGTGCCGGGCTGGCGATCTACGACACCATGCAATACATCAAACCGGATATCAGTACGATGTGCATCGGGCAGGTGGCCAGTATCAGCGCCCTGCTTCTCGCAGGTGGCAGCGACGGGAAGCGATACGGTCTCCCGCACACGCGGATCCTGCTCCACCAGCCGCTTGGCGGCTTCGAGGGGCAGGCGACGGATATCGACATTCACGCCAGGGAGATCTTGCAGGTCCGCAAACGGATCGAGGGTATTCTGGCTAAACATACGGGCCAATCGCTGGAGCGCATCCGGACGGACACTGAAAGGGACTATTTCATGAGTGCCCGTGACGCCGCGGACTATGGCTTGATCGATGACATTCTTGAGCAGCGGGAAAATTTACCCAGGGACTAACGACACAAGGATCGTCGCTATCCTGTGACGGTGCATCGTCGTTCATGCGCTCCATTCCCCTATCTTTCCAGGTTCAGGTTTCAATTTCCCGCCCCCTGAGCCACCGGACCCCATCCACGACGAAAGAATACAGGTAGGTCAGGATGAAGGCCGCCGCGATAAACAAGGTAATTGACGGGATGAGCCATGCGGCTATCAGCACGGCATTAACCGCGCCAACCGCCGTGGCTGATCTGGCCCAGCTCCGAATAAGCGCGGGCATCCTGTAGGGCACCTGCAACGAGACGGTATGCAGCAGAAACACCGGGATCAGCACACTCCCGGGCTCGAAACCCAGGGGTTGTTCCAGCAGCAGCGCAAACAGCAGGTGGCGCATGAGTTCATTGGTGGGTGAACCGCCTCCCGAGGCGGCTTCGGGGTTGAGCCGGGACGTGGCACGGAGGATAACCGAACCCGCCGCGATGGCACTGGCGATCAGTATCATGCCGCCGAAATGTGCGCCGACCGCCAGCGCCAGGGCGACGTGAGCGACGGCATCACACACATTATCCAGGTCGGCACCAAAGCGGCTGCGGATATCCAGCTTGGCCGCCAGAACGCCATCGAGGTCATCCATGACATTATTGAAGAGGATTAACGGGATGACGTAACGGTAGCCGTCATCGAAGAACAGTAATACCAGGGGCAGCACACCGAGAATTGATGTCAGGTTGGCCAGGTTCCGGTAAAGGAAGTTTTTCTGCACTTTTTCCTCTTTATCAGCACATCGTGGTGAAACCAGTTAACCGCCGGGCCGCGACGACGAACGCGACCAATGGGTGTTCAGCTTGCCTCCGGTTCAAGCACGAAAAAATGATTCTCCAGCTTCGGGAACGGGATTCCCAGCGCCTTGGGTAGACGATTGATCCAGGGATTCCCCAGTCGCATGGCCCAATAGGCCAGCGGACCAACAACGCCCAGCATCTGAAACGGTTTCGGCACCAGCCCCTTCCATTTTTTGATCAGTTCACAGCCGATCTGCATGAGGACGTAGGGTTCGTTTCGCTCGCTCTGCCGAATCGTCAGTCCGCAGTGTTTGAAGATCCGCCGGTAATCCTGCACGGAGCGATAGACCACCGGGTAGTCACCCGCACGCGTCTCGGTCTTGCCCCGGACAGTGGATTCGCGGCACAGGATGATCCCACCCGGTTCGAGGTGCGTAATCAGCCTTCGCAACAGAGCGGTCACGTGTTCTTCATCAAGGTACATAAGCAAGCCACCGAGGAAGACCACGCGGTAGTACCTCTCAGGTTCGAATGACAGCACGTTACCGAGTACCGGGCGAATGTTCGGGTACGGCGCACACCGTTCCTCCAACGCCTGATAAAGCGCGCCGCTGCCCTCGACGGCAACCACACGGGAGAAGCGGTGAGCGAACGCCTCGGCCCAGTACCCGACACCACACCCCAGGTCGAGCACTGACCCGTTCGGATCAACATCGCGAAGCAGCCGCTTGACGATCCCGGATTCCGCCCGGAAACGATAGTGGCCCGCACTCGCCGGAAAACCAAAGCCGTCCATCATATACGGACCGAGTACCGAGGCTTTAACCCCTGACCAATACTGATCGACCGCCGTGTGATCGATCTCAGGCAAGGGTAGGCACCGGCTCGATGGTGACAAGGGAACGGCCTGTGGTGGAACGGCGACTGCCAAACAACTCTTCCGCTGCGTCCAGATCTGCCAGAGTATCGATTTCGTACCACCGGTCTGCGTCGAAGAAGACCGCGTCGAATGCGAGCGAACCGTCGGCAACCATATCGGCGAAAACAGCTTCGTAATACACTCCGAGCCTGCCATCTGACACGTAGTCGCTCAACCGTTCTTCCATTGTCTGCCAGGTTTTCAGCGACAGGCTGTAGAGGTTCACCGTCTTGTAGTGGAGCGTAGCATTATGTTGCTCGCAGTCGGGGCGGAACTCTGCAACCCGGTTCCCGGAACCGAGCGCCACCGTAGTACCGTTCATCCAGGGGCGCAGCCTGGAAATCGCGATCCGGTCCGGATAGAGCAGGTCATCCAGCATCGATGCGTCGAAAACCAGATCACTTTCCACCAGCAGGAACGGTTCCTGAATCTGCTGGCGGGCCAACCACAGGGAGTAGAGGTTATTGGTGGTTCGGTACTCGGGATTGAAAACATAATCGACCCGCATGTCGCCCGCCTTGTGGCGCAGAAATTCACGGATCTGGTCGCCCTGGTGACCAAGTACCACCACCAGCCGCTCAATACCCTTTGCCCGCAGGGTGTGAACCAGGCGGTCGAGGATCGGGCGGCCATCGACCTCGGTGAGACACTTCGGGGCGTTCCGGGTCAGTGGTCGCAGGCGGGTTCCCGTCCCTGCGGCTAGTAAAAGTGCTGTGGTAATGCGGTTGGAATCAGTCATAGTCGGCCCTCGCAGAGTAAGTCGTTCACTGCAATCTCTGGTTTAAAAAACGCACGCAGTTTCTGACGCCGAATACGTGTAATCCTGATCCTGGTCACTTCGTTGCTGGTCTCCTTCGCGCGCTCTCAATAAAGGTGTTCTTTTCAGGAAAAACACCCGTTGAAGGCTCAGCTCTGCTGCACAAGAGGTACGTTATAATCCACACAACTAAGCACTCCGGTTGCGCCAGTCCCTGGTTTCTGTTCACTTAGTCAATATTCTGACGGGCGATAAACCATCGTAGCCCGACCTTGAATGCGGAAACCTGTCAGCGGGAGTCATGAAGCGGACAAAACGAGCATCACGGAACCTCCAGATACTACCATACTATCAATCTCAGGAGCGGTTACGGGTTGGTGAGGACTCCAAGCCTATCGTTGTTCAGCCATGCGGTCTCAAACCGGGCCAAACTACACTTTCCGAGAACGCTGCGCCAGGGGCATCAGGTTGTCTACAATCGAAATCGAGTAGCACACGCCCCTGGGTAGAATCAATATCAACCAGTAAGCCGCTAACAACCAGGCGCTTTCCACATTGGAAAAAACGATAAAGTCAATCAGGGTAACCGAAAGGATGATCGTAACTGGTAGTTTGTCAGCAGAGAATCTAAATACAGTAATATTAGCTATGCAAATGTCACTCGGCAGGCATCGTTTAACAGGGTGACCGGCTGTTGCTGAGGCACAGGTCTACCAGGTCGTCTAGGCGCGCGGTCCCGGCGCACATCACGGTGTCTGCACCACCCCAGTAAATCTTTACACCACCGTCGTCATCTGCGACTGCGCCACAGGTAAAAACGACGTTGTGTACATAGCCCGTGATCTCCCAGGGATCCTCCGGGGCCAGCACCCATTCATCCGAGACGCCGATAATCTTCGCCGGATTGGCAAGATCGTGCAGCGCCACGCCAAGGCGGTAGACCGCCCCGTCCATGGTCTCGAATACCCCGTGGTAAATGCTGAGCCAGCCGCGCCCGGTGCGAATCGGGGTCGCACCGGGACCGATTTTCGACTCGTCCCAGTGATATTGCACCGGTTTCATCACCACCTCGGAATCGCCCCAGTGCACCAGGTCCGGCGACCACGACAGCCACACGGACCAGGGGCTGATCTCCGAATGCGGGCGATCCAGGCGGGCGTAACGGCCGTTGAATTTTTGCGGGAAGATGACGACGTTGCGCATGTCCGCCTGCGTAATCAGTGCCACGCGCTCAATGGATCTGAAATCGTAGGTCCTGGCCAGCCCGATACGCACACCGTGGCGCGAATAGGCGCTGTAGGTAATCAGGTATTCGCCATCTATACACGATATTCTGGGGTCCTCTACCCCGAAAGCCTCATACTCGCCAAAGGCGCCATCTGTTGACGGCACCAGGAACGGCTTCGGGCCGACGGTGAATTTGAAGCCGTCCTCACTTTCAGCGATGCCGATGATCGACCGGCCGCTGCGTAAATGGGATCGAAACAGCATGATGGTGCGACCGTCGTAACGTGTGACGCCGGCGTTATGTACGGTCTCCACTGGATAGGGGATATCTTCTTTTGTCAGAATTGGATTAGCCGGGCAGCGTTCGATCACCGGCCGAATGTTATGCGTACTACGAGCAGCGGTCATAGTCATCCTCCAGCCGAATAATGTCGTCTTCCCCGAAATAATCCCCCATCTGTACCTCAACCAGCACCAGCGGGATGTCCCCGGGGTTCGTCATTCTGTGTACTGCACCCTTTGGAATATCCACGGACTGTCCCGGTTTGAGCAGGATTTCCTGATCCCCCACAGTAACCAGCGCCTCACCACTGACCACGGTCCAGTGTTCTGCACGGC
>CAJXFW010000009.1 GCA_913053655.1 uncultured Thiogranum sp.
CTCGGAGCAACGAATAGCAGAAACCCATATACTCAAATCACTTGAGCGGGCGCTCCCCAGGCTTAAAGATCGACCCCGAACTCCCGGCGGACCTGTCAGCTCGATCACACGAGCGAAAACAGCAACTACTTGAACTAGGGCTCTCTGACTATTATGTAGGGCTTTGCTTTGAGGGTTACCACAAGGGGACAATTTCTAGAGGAAAGCTAGCCGAGTGCTTACTATTAGATGACACCGAGTTACAGGAAGTCGCTGGTTTATATGGCAGGAGCTTAGCCTATGGCGATTGACTGTACTCGCTTTACACAGATTGCCGTTATAGATACATGCTCCATCTGGAATATATTATCGTCACGGAAATTAACAGCCGCAACAAAAGAGGCAAAGCGGCATTTCACGGCGACTTCATTTGTTTATTACGAAGCCTTATATAAACCCAGAACTACAGTAACAAAGGAAGACGTTGAGCTTCAGGAGCGACTGAGAAATGAAAAGGATAAACAGTTATTTGGCAGCTGCTCGCTGGATATTACAGACCTGCAACAAGTAGATATTCTGGATAAAAGAATGCGTCTGGGTAAGGGGGAGTTATCTTCTATTGCCTTTGCAAAGAAAGCGGGACTCGGTTTTATGACCGATGACCAGAAGGCGCGTAAATTGGGGAGCGCAATTGTTGATAGCAATTGTGTACATACAACGCCGCAGCTATTTGGTTGGTTATTCTTCAAGGGATACCTGGTCGATTCAGATAGAGGCGATATTATGCGAGAGCATGAGCACTTTAGTCGCCCGCTAAGGCCATTCTTCGAAGAAATGTATAACGAAGCCCTTAGGTGCAGGCTGATGGCAAGATAGGGGGAATATAGTTGGGGTGTTATTTACGTGTTATTTTCTTAACAGGGTATCGTCTACTTGGCATCAGACCATAGGCAGCCCGTTCCTCCTCCGATCGCTCAATTGGTTTCCTGTTCATGGCGCTTCGCGTGTGTAGAGGTATTTTTCTTGCCCTTTTTCTTATAGTTATCGAGCTTACAGATAATTTTAGTGGTAGCAGTGGTTCATAGCTGTGTAACAAGGAACTGGTTTCACCGTTACCAATTTCGACGCCTTCAGTTTCTACGAATGTCATGCGCTCATTTGGGCGTTTAGAAGAGAGATTTCTGCATTGTTTTATTGTTTTGTTTTGAGGGTGTGTACCAGCGAAATATATATTATTCCTTGCATTAAGTATTTGCAGGGAGTTCAATTGCGATATGTCATGCTCGTTCGTAATATTTGTAACGGCCTTCCTTTTATGCGATGAACCCACTTTGTACACAGCAGGATCAAAAAGAAGCAATAACTTTGTTGGAGATATGGGCCAGAATACTTGTAAGCCGCAGCAATTCCAACCTGTCACACCTCGATAGTCGATGCCCTCGCAATAATGATTATGCGCAACCACTGGATCATCGCTCGTTATATATTCAAGTGATGTGCAGTTATCCATAAGATGCATTCTTAAATCTTCTGCAACAGGAATCATTTCTCCAGCAATAGACAGTGGAATAGCTACTGGGTAAATATTTCGCATTTCAAAACTATCGGGATCAATGTGATCAAATTTCGGATTATTCTCAAGCCACAGTTTGGCAAAGTAATCTGTCATGGCATCATGCTTGTGACCCATGCTAGTAGTTCTCAATTTCTGAAAGATGATAAAGCCAAGCAGGGATAACCATTCATGGGATCCATGCGTAGGTAGTACGCCAGAACTCTGAATATTTCGTATAACTCCTGCTGCTTCTCCCTCAAGTCCAGAAAATGCCTGTTCTAATTCCGGTGCAAAATCATAGAATTTGTGCTTTGAACATTGATGTTTAATGCTGGCATTAGAAATAACCTTATCCCTTGCAAAATTGAATAGATTAATTCGCATTCCATCATCAGAGAAATACCGGAGATAAAATTGTGGTACAAAATGATGCTCTCGGTTAGCAGTAGCCATGCTTATTAACCAGCATACCTACAAGTCGGATGCTTTAGCCACCTCTTCCGGATCATGACGGCGCGTACTCACCCTTGCCCGCTGACGGGCTTAACGGGGTCCAGATTAGACGGTTACAATGGTGCGCATGCATCTAGTCGCTTTAGTAGCCGCTTGCCTTCATGCCGATGGAATTGGCGTAAATGGTTCACGCGACCCACCGTGCTGTTGAAAAGTACGTGGTATTCATTGGCGGTGCGTTCTTCTTCAATATGTTTCTCGCATGAATGGACAGCGGCACGAATGCAGGCACGCTCCCTCTTTGGCAAGGATATGCCATTATTGATTTGAAGGTTGTTTATACGCATTGGTTGGCCTGAGCTTTCAATCCTGTGTTTGCTTCGCTTGACCTCGTATTTATTCCTGTTGCACATTGATCTGACTTTTCTGATCATTGCCGTCTTACTGTGGTCATTCTGAAAGTACGTTGAAGATAAGGTAATGTCATCGATGTAGCGTGAATAACGAATACCCTTTATGAATAGGGCCTCTACGGTTGGTGGTTCATGCTCCCACAGAGCCAGGTTGGCAAGGTATGAACTCGTTGGCGCACCTTGTGGAAGCTGGCCATCGTGGATCGTTAACTTGGTCAGAATAATGGCAATATCAGGTGGAAAGCGGAAGAAGTGCTGCCATATGTTCTGCACCTGACGTTTAGTAATCGAAGGAAAGAATCCAGATATATCTTCATTGATTACTATTTTGGCGTCTGAATGGAGTTTGGCATTGGCCAAGCAGTGCCTTGGGTTTTTCCTGTCGCGGATACCGCCTTGTAAATAGAAAGGGAAATCTACTCGGCCAAATATGTGGCGATTGATGCGGCGCTGAATGTCTTTTAACGGACGGGCCGGATTGAACACTTGTCGAATGCTGCCATCCGGCTTAACCATTGGTTGGAGCGCTCGGTAGAGTCGGTCGGCCCGGTTAGTGGCCCAGGTTAAATGACGATGCGGGATGTGCAGTGCACGAGCAAGCGCTGCAGTGGAGGCAATCGGTTTATCCTTAAAACAGGGTTGGTTCACTGGCTTTTTCCCGGATGAACTGCAAGGCGGTATACGAAAGTTTTTCGGCAAGTTGCTGGTCGAGTGAGGAAAGCTCGGCTGGATCGGAGGCTAGAAATAGCAAGATGCTTGTCGGCACACCGATCTGATTGGCTATATTTTCTATCGTGCTGAATGTCGGATCACGCTTGTTCTGTTCCAGCAGGGAGATGTAGGAGGTTGATAGATTTGCCATGCTGGCAAGTTTCTCCTGGGTCATCCCCCGCTGGGTGCGACAGAACCGAATTGCATTTCCAAGATTCATAATATCTGCTTTACTCAAAGAACTAATGGTTTGCTGTGTTATTCCAGAAACTGTTGGCTGATCCGCCGTACCCAATCGAGGCAGACTGCGACACGTCCTATTGTCGTTAAAATCCGTTCAGTCAGCACACGATCAACTACGACAAATTGACCTTCAGTTTCCAGAAGGAGTGTCATCTTGGTGATGACAGCATCCAGCTCCGCTATAACACTGGGGTCCAGCTCGTTATGTTTGAGTACTCGCACCCGTTGCAAGGTAACAAGACACTCTTCTAACAATGCGCGTTTCATAAGAAACATCTCCGTTTCGACGCCACGTGGCGCCAGTCGTCAACACTTGCGAGTCGAACGGAACGAGCTGGCCCTGCAAACCATCAACCCTAGGACCAGTCGTAATTGGCTGGTCAACACGGCAAACGGACAACATGGATTCACTGATGCTATGCATCTGCGTGCAGGCAGGGCCAGGTGAGTGCTTGTTGCTGCGCTTGCTGAGCTACCGCGTTGCCACGTGTGTCCGCCCCGGTACGCTCGGATACCCTGTGGCTCCGAGTGGCCACGACTCTAAGGTCGTAGCCCGGTTTGCGACTCGCTGTTAACGATGTCTGGAGATTGCATTGTTAAAGAACATCCGGGCGGTACGCCCGGCCAATGTTCATACTATGGAAAATATTACTGACAGTCAATATATTTGTTATCAAGGAGTGATTTCATCGTTAATACCAAGAAATTGGAGTATGAGGAATCCTGAAATTCCGAGGTAGGAGGCCAGGTTGCGCAAACTAAAAGTATAGCCCATAAGCACACATTCACATAAACAATGAAAAACAACATATGCATTATACTATTTTGCGTCACTTGTGGTATATTGCATGAGTAGTACTTCGTCTATTAAATGAAATAGAGCATATAGGATAGACTATGCAGGCTGTATCTGGTCTTGGAAAAGGTGATAGAAAACAACTAGCTGCGATAATTCGCGGCACGAAAGGTGCTGTCTCTGTCGGCGAGGCAGCCACGATTCTCGATGTGCCGCGGGCCGCTGCAGCGAAGAAGCTGGCACGGTGGGCGAGCAAGGGCTGGCTGTCACGTGTGCAGCGCGGGCTTTATGTTTCTGTGCCACTGGAATCCCGAACTTCCGACATCGCGCTGGAAGATCCTTGGCTGATTGCTGACCGGTTGTATGCCCCCTGCTACATCGGTGGTTGGAGCGCAGCCGAGTACTGGGAGCTGACTGAGCAGATATTCCGCACCATCGTGGTGATGACTGCCCAAAAGCCACGAGACCGTTCACCGGTTATCAACGGCACGAGCTTCCTGTTGCGAACAGTACAGAATGAAACACTGTTTGGCCTGAAGCCGGTATGGCGTGGTCAAGTGAAGGTGTCGGTGTCCGATCCGAGTCGCACTATTCTGGATGTGTTGAATGATCCACTGCTCGGTGGAGGACTGCGGTCGACCACGGACTTTTTTGTCAATTATCTGAAATCGGACAACCGTAATCTTGATTTGCTGATCGACTATGCCGACCGACTGGGTAATGGTGCCGTGTTCAAGCGGATGGGTTTCCTGCTGGAACGCCTGGTTCCGGAAGAGCAGAAAGCGATTGATGCGTGCCGGGAGAGAATGACAACAGGAAATGCAAAACTGGACCCGGTGCTTGCCTCCAACAAATTGGTAACACGTTGGCGACTGTGGGTGCCGGAGGGTTGGGCAAAGGAGAATCTTGTTGATTGACCGGCCGGAAATCATGGAACTCGCCAGAGAATTCGGGCTTGCGCCGAATGTCGTCGAGAAAGATTACGTGCTGGGTTGGTTGCTGGCAGGCATTTCCAACCATTCAGAGTTAGGCAATGCCTGGGTGTTCAAGGGCGGTACCTGCCTGAAGAAATGTTACTTCGAGACTTATCGTTTTTCCGAGGATCTGGACTTCACGCTTCCAGATGCGACAACACTTGATGAGATCCGGCTCAGACAAATATTCAACGATATTTCTGAATGGGTCTACGATCAGGCGGGCATTGAATGCCCGCATGATACCTTTCGATTTGAAGTCTATAAAAACAAACGGGGTGGAATATCTGCGGAAGGGCGGGTGGGTTATCGGGGACCGATGCAGCGCCGTGGCGATTCACCACGTATCAAGCTGGATCTGACCAGCGATGAGCTTCTTGTTTTGAAGTCAACTCTCCGGGAAGTACACCATCCTTACTCTGACAAACCGGATGGCGGAATCCAGGTCCAGTGTTACAGTTATGAGGAAGTTTTCGCGGAGAAAATCAGGGCACTGGCAGAACGGGAGCGCCCGCGGGATCTCTACGATGTTGTGCATTTATTTCGGCACACGAGTGAACGGCCGGATCGTACCAGTGTGTTGCGTACCCTTGAGGAGAAGTGTGCCTTTAAGGGTATAGAAGTGCCTACCATGGCAAATCTCGAAGGTCGTCCGGAACGAGCAGAACTCGAGGCTGAGTGGGCTAACATGCTTGCTCATCAATTACCGGCATTGCCACCATTTGAGCAATTCTGGAGTGAGTTGCCGGCAGTCTTCGACTGGTTGTATGGTGCTGTCGAGAAGGCTGCATCAAAGTCCATTCCTCCAGACAAGCGTTATGTTATGGATAAAGCCTGGCGTCCACCGCCAATGGTTCAGGCCTGGCATGCCAAAGTTCCACTGGAAATTATACGATTTGCAGCCGCGAACCATTTGTGTGTGAATTTAGCTTATCAGGGTAGTCAGCGCTTGATCGAGCCATATTCCTTGGGTCGCACGCAGGATGGGAATCTGTTACTTCATGCAGTCAAGCACCAAACAGGAGAACCCAGGTCTTACCGTGTGGATCGCATCGAGGGTGCCGAGGCCACACAAGAACCATTTGTCCCACGTTACGCGATTGAATTCAGTGCGTCAGGCCCGCTCTCGGCACCGGCTACCGCGCGACGTTCGATCGGGGCCAATCCCTTTCGTACCTCAACATTAACGTCACGTCGTACACCAAGGAGAAGCAAAGCCCCAAGTTACGGGCCGAAATATGTTCATCAGTGCACTTTATGCGGCAAAAAGTTCACCAGGAAATCAAATAGCACAAGACTGAACCCGCATAAGGATAAGCAGGGTTACCCGTGTCCTGGTCGTACCGGCATGTATGTGACCACGAAGTATTAAGTGATTCAGGACAAGATGGCAGCCATCCTTTTTCCAAATACAGGGGCGCTGGATCCAGCTGGAATCGAGCGAATGAAAGACCTGACGGGATATAACCTGGTTATATCCGGGAAAGATTTGATCATCCCTGACAATGATCCCTCGCTAGATCAGCGCCGATTTCCTGTGTTTGAGGTAGGGCGAGTAACAGAAGTTACTGAGAAAAAATATGAAGAAATTGCTGATAACTATATTGGCCATTTGGCAGAGGAATACGAGGCTTACGAGGGAGACAAGCCAAGGAATATACCTGTATTCGCCAAGCTAGGTTTGTCAGCAGAACTGAAGGGGCGTGCCATAGACTTCTTTTTCTCAGATCGTGAAGAATTGAGGCTGCTTATTATCGAGTCTATATGTCCGTTCATGAAGCAGCAATTTAATGCGGCATACTCCATACCTCTACGAATAAATGGTAATCGTCAACAGGCCGTACTTTCATTAGGAAAGATTTCTCTGCTGATGCAGAAATTTCAAAGCAAGGAAGAAGTGGATCGAATTAATTTTGGCTCTAAGTCACTGGAATCATTGTTACCACACCCGCCGCACTTTATGACGTACGCTGATGCATTGTTGATTCATGTCCCACTTGTGATCTCTCTTCCATTCTCCAGAGTAGCCTCAGCGTTACATTTCTTGTCAGATAAGCCAAAAGAATTTGTGCATGATTCAAATAAGGGGCTGCTTGAAACACTATTTTCAAGTCTTGATCCGATGACGAGTCGAGGTGTTGGTGATGTATTAGGAAAGGATCATATTGGAAGTGTTGGGCAGCGGAGATACTTCTCACTTGTCATTGCTGGCCTTAACCGTTTCATTGCGTATTTGAATGATCTACGTAATTACCAATCTTCTGATGGGACAGTAGATTTCCAGGCATTTGTGCAAGCTCACTGTGCCGCACATCTGATATTTACGGAATTATTTGCAATAAACTTTGCAAACTCCTCCTATATCAAGCAGAAACTTGCCTTTTCAATTGTGGACAAGATTGCCAATCTGAAACGGCATCTTGGACAAGGAAGAGAGGAAGAATCGGCTCTCTTTAAAAAGATGTTTTCTGATGATTCCTGTCAATTGGTGGCAAGTATACTCAAGCATCATGGACGGAATGTTTATAGGAAACTGGGCGATAGGTTATCGCGGTTAGTTCAACAGTCTTATGGGCACCTGCACAGTGAGTTGCGACAGATAACCAGAGATGATGACGAAGGAGCGTGGCTGGGATATTTGCGCACAGTGAGGAATGCCAAGGATCATGGCGCGTTCTTGGTCGGCGGACAATTCGAAAAAACTTTCTTAACCACTGATGGGTCCGTCCCTTCAGATGTTGTACAAATAGCATTCCTATTGGTTTTCGCGATGGTATTGGAGCCAGGTCGGTTCCTGAAATCCTAGTGTTTATGTTCAGGAACAGGCCAAGTTCCCAGTTACCCTAGTTTCTTCGCCAAATCCTCCGCCTTCAAATGCGTATACCGGCGCAGCATTCGCAAATCCTTATGCCCGGTGATGCTGGCGACCTCCATGATATTCAGACCCTTTTCGAACAACCTAGTGGTGGCCTCGTGACGCAGGTTGTGGAACCGGAGGTCTTCGATGCCGGCACGACGTACTGCACGGATGTAGGCACGCTTGATGGCCTCAGTGGTCACGCCGGGGAATGCTTGCCCATGAAGACTGCGGTGCAGGGCGCGTAGTACTCGTATGCCTATCGTGGATAGCGGTACGGTCCGTGCCTCGCCGTTCTTGGTGTCGGGCAAATGAGCAGTGCGGCGGTTCAGATCGATGTGCTCCCAACGCAGGCGGATCAGTTCACCCTGTCGCATGGCCGTTTCCAAGGCCAGTTGCACGATGGGTAACAGGTGGTGATTCCGTGCTTCCCGGCAGGCGGCCAAGAGACGGGTTTCTTCCCCATCCTGCAGGCGCCGGTTACGTGGCCTGCCATCCGCTGGTAGCTTAATATCGCGTACCGGGTTGTGGAAGTGGATACCCCATTCCTTGCGGGCCACTTCAAATACATGGCCAAGGAGCACAAGATCTCTTTTGACGGTAGATGGCGAAACCTTCTGCAGCCGTTCGTCCCGAAATCGGGCCATGTCGATGCCGCGAATGCCGGCGACAAATCGCCGGGCGAGAGGATGTCTCATGAAGGCCCGCAGACGGTTTGTCTCGGGTTCCGCGCCTTTTTTCAATGGTGTGACTTCCACCAGGTAGCGTTCCAGCAGTTCCTTGAGCGTGGTGGACTCGGCTTCGGCGCGGGAGACGAACATGCCCTTGTCCATCTCAACTTCAATGGTGTGTGCCCACTGCGCAGCCAGGGCACGTGTCTCAAAAGTTTTGGTTTGCAGGGGTTGGCCCTTTTTTCGGACCTGGGCCTGCCATTGGTAAGGGCCGCGTTTTCTGAAGGTTGCCACAGTCACACTCCGCTCGTTCGCGAACGAGTGTGACAACGCTGTGACAAATAATCAGTTGGAAACCAATTCCGGGACTGTCGTGGTTCCTAACTGATTGATTTGATTGGTGGGCGATACTGGGATCGAACCAGTGACCCCTGCCGTGTGAAGGCAGTGCTCTCCCGCTGAGCTAATCGCCCGATGTCAGGCATGCAATTCTAGAAGACTTATCGGTGAAAAAGCAATTAGCGTAACGCCTTCATCTCACAACCGACCTGCCTCGCCTTTTGGAACCCTTTCCTTCCTTACCCCGCCGATCCGTCGCAGGGGCATCCGGCAGGCCGGTGTGCTGGGTACGGAAGGTCTTACTCTTGCCACGCCGACCCTCCTGCGCATCGCCGGTGCCGCGTGGTTGCCAGCTGGGAATGAGGTGTTTCTTGCCGTTACCGATCAGGTCGGCACGGCCCATGCGTTTCAGGGCGTCGCGCAGCAGCGGCCAGTTGTTGGCATCGTGGTAGCGCAGGAAAGCCTTGTGCAGGCGGCGCATGCGCAGGCCTTTGGGGATTGGCACGGTTTCACTGTTGCGACGTATGCCGCGTAGCGGGTTCTTGCCGGAGTGGTACATGGCGGTTGCCGTGGCCATAGGGGATGGCAGGAAGGTCTGCACCTGGTCAGCACGGAAACCACTGCGTTTCAGCCACAGAGCGAGGTTCATCATGTCCTCATCAGTCGTGCCGGGATGCGCTGCAATAAAATAGGGGATGAGGTATTGCTTCTTGCCCGCTTCTTTTGTGTACTTCTCGAACATGGCCTTGAAAGTGTCATAGGCCTCCATGCCGGGCTTCATCATTTTTGACAGTGGCGCTTCTTCAGTATGTTCCGGCGCAATTTTCAGGTAGCCGCCGACATGATGGGTGACCAGCTCCTTGACATACTCCGGTGATTTTACCGCAAGGTCATAGCGCAAGCCGGAGGCCACCAGCACCTTCTTTATTCCCGGTAATTCGCGTACGCGCCGATACAAACTGACCAATGGCGCATGGTCGGTCTCGAGGTTGGAACAGATGCCGGGATACACGCAGGAAGGTCGTCGGCAGGCGGCTTCAATCTTCGAATTCTTGCAGGCCAGTCGATACATGTTGGCGGTCGGGCCTCCGACATCGGATATCACACCGGTGAAACCGGGTACGGTGTCGCGGATGGTTTCGATCTCCCGCACGACGGAGTCTTCCGAGCGGTTCTGGATGATGCGCCCCTCGTGCTCGGTAATAGAGCAGAAAGTACAACCGCCGAAACAGCCGCGCATAATGTTGACCGAGAACCGGATCATCTCATAAGCGGGGATACGCTCATCGTTGTACATGGCGTGTGGCCGGCGTGTGTAAGGCAGTTCGAATACATAATCAAGTTCTTTAGTGGTAAGCGGAATCGGCGGCGGGTTAAGCCACACTTCGCGCTTGCCGTGGCGCTGCACGATGGCACGCGCATTCCCCGGGTTGGTTTCCAGGTGCATGACGCGCGAAGCATGTGCATACAGCACGGCATCCTGCTTCACCACTTCATGGGACGGCATGCGCACAAAACTGCGCTCGCGATCGATGCGCTGCCGGCGCAGCACGGGTACGGCGACTTCGTCATCGGCAGATGAAGCCTTGTCGCAGGGTTTGTCTTGTGCCTGCGAAGCATAGGGATCGTTGTGTGAATCAACCTTGCCGGGTACGTCGATCTCCTGCGAATCGATCTCGGCCCAGTTTTCGGGGACATTACCGGTCACAAATCCGGTACCACGAATATCGCGCAACTGCTCGATTGGTTCGCCCGCCGCCAGTCGGTGCGCAATCTCTACTACCTGGCGTTCACCGTTGCCGTACACCAGCAAATCAGCTTTTGCATCCAGCAACACCGAGCGACGCACCTTGTCTGACCAGTAGTCGTAGTGGGCGATGCGCCGCAGGCTGGCCTCGATACCGCCGATCACCAGCGGCACACCGGAAAATGCCTCGCGGCAACGTTGCGCATACACCAGCACCGAACGGTCCGGGCGACTGCCGCCCTTGCCACCGGGCGTGTAGGCATCGTCGGAACGCACTTTGCGATCCGAGGTATAGCGGTTGACCATGGAGTCCATGTTGCCGGCCGTGACGCCCCAGAACAGGTTGGGTCGACCCAGCCGTGCAAAGTCATCGACGCAGGTCCAGTCCGGCTGGGCAATAATGCCGACGCGGAACCCCTGTGCCTCAAGCACCCGGCCGATGACCGCCATGCCGAAGGAGGGATGATCAACATAGGCATCGCCGGTCACCAGTATGATGTCGCAGGAATCCCAGCCCCGGTCGTCCATCTCCTCACGCGTGCACGGCAACACCGGTGCAATACCGAAACGCTGCGCCCAGTAGGGACGGTAGGAGAACAGGGATTTTGCCTGGAGCATAGCGGAGACCTGCGCGACAACGGCCGCGGGCGACAATGAACGTCCACAGTATACCAGCTTGTGGCCTGCCGGGCCGACATAACTGCCTGATTATCGGCATGGATATGCACCCGCCTCGCTGGCGCTCGTGGCGCAAGGGTGTATATTGCAGTCCGATCAGGAGGGTATTTATGGACATACTGTTTTGCACCAGCGAAGCTTACCCGCTCATCAAGACAGGAGGACTTGCGGACGTTTGCGGCAGCCTCCCGCAAGCCCTGAGCGCACCCGGCAATGACGTGCGTATCATCCTGCCGGCCTATCCCGAAGTACTGGAGCACGCGACCGGACTGACGTCGCTGGCCAGACTCACGCTCATCGGCGCAACCGAGCCGGTAGAGATTCTCGCCGGCCACTTTAACGACAGCAATGTTGGCCTGTACCTGGTCAACTCACCGGTACACTTCCGCCGTCCGGGAAATCCTTATGTACAGGAAGACGGCAGTGACTGGCCGGACAATGCAGAGCGTTTCGCACTCTTTGCCCGCGCCGTTGTTGCGCTAGCCCTGGGCCAGGCCGATACCGGCTGGAGACCTCAGGTTGTTCACTGCAATGACTGGCAGACCGGTCTGGTGCCTGCGCTATTGTCGCAGCACGAGGTACGCCCGGCCACCCTGTTCAGCATCCACAACCTGGCTTTCCAGGGGCTGTTTCCTGTCGAGACCTTTACCGCACTGAAGTTGCCGGAAAGCCTGTGGTCGATAGACGGTCTGGAGTTTCATGGCAAACTGTCCTTTATCAAGGGCGGCATCGCCTGCGCCGACCAGGTGACTACAGTCAGCCCAACCTACGCTCAGGAAATCTGCACCAGCACCTTTGGCTGTGGACTGGAAGGACTGTTGCAGTACCGGTCGGCCAGCCTTACCGGCATACTGAACGGGATGGATTGCAAAACCTGGAATCCCGCGACCGACCGTTTCATTGAGAGGACCTATAACATCCACAACCTGCAACACAAGCTCGCCAACAAACTGGCCCTGCAACGCGACCACGGCCTGCCACGTGGAGGGCAACCGCTGTTACTGGGTTATATCGGCCGGTTGGTAGAACAGAAGGGGGTCGACCTGATACTCGTCATGCTTGAGCAATTGTTCAGGCATCCGATTCAGCTCGTGGTACTCGGCAGCGGCGACCGGGCGCTCGAAAAACGTTTCGAAGACGCCGCACACCGTTATCCCGATCGGCTATCAGTACACATTGGATATAATGAGCAGCTTGCTCACCGCATCCAGGCCGGCGCCGACTGCCTGTTGATGCCCTCGCGTTACGAACCCTGCGGTCTCAGCCAGATGTACAGCCTGGCCTATGGCACCGTTCCGATCACACACCGCACCGGGGGCCTGGCCGATACCATTGTCAATCTGGATAAAACCACCGCCAGTGACTATTCCGCCACCGGCTTCAGCTTCGATGACGCGACTCCCGAGGCGATTGTTGATACCTGTGTGCGCGCCCTGTCTTACTTTCAGGCCAGCCGCATCAACTGGTGGAAACTGGTCATCACCGGCATGAAAAAAGATTATTCGTGGCCCGCCAGTGCCGCGCAGTATCTTGAACTGTACCGGGACATGTGTGGCTTGAAGGACAGCACTCCTGAAAATCAGGGGCTCCATGCGTCGTCACCCGGCCTGATACTGCTGAACACAGAACGGCAGGAAACACACATACACTAGGGAAACCCTGATGTGTGCTTGTCATTGCGAGCGTAGCGCGGCTTGGTCAGGCTCTGGAGATAAACTCCCGGGTCTCGGTATTAACCTTTATTTTTTCACCCGGCGTCAGATATTCAGGCACCTGCACCACCAGCCCGGTGCTGAGTGTTGCCGGTTTGGTGCGTGCCGACGAAGACGCTGCTTTCATCCCCGGTGCACATTCTTCAATATCAAGAACAACGGTGGCAGGTAGCTCGATACCCAGCAGGATACTGTCGCTTATCAGTGCTGAAATCCCTTCCAGGCCATCGCTCAGAAAAGGCAGTTCATCCACCACCACTGCATCGGCCAGGGTGTACTGTTCATAACTTTCAGCATCCATGAAGGTACAGCCGTCGGCATCCCGGTACAGCAGCTGTACGGCGCGGCGGGAAATATCGACCTGTTCAATATTCTCCTCGCCCTTGAAACTGCGCTCGAATTTCTGTCTCGAGGACACGTCCTGGCCCCTGAGCTTGTACAGGGTGTTACCGCTGCGCGACGAAGGCGCCTGCACCTGCACGTGTTTCACCACGATATTCTGGCCCCCCATCTGGAAAACCATGCCTTTTTTTAACTCGTTTGCTTTCATGCGACGCAATTCTAGCAACAAACGTTTCCTGGACCCACACTTTCCACTACCATAGCGCCGATTTCAGAAAATGAGACAGTACATTAGCGTGCAGGATTTTATCCCCGGCCAACGCTGGATCAGCAGCGCCGAACTACAGATGGGTCTTGGCACTGTCATGAAGGTTGAACACCGTACCGTGACGATGCTTTTTCTTGCCACCGGCGAGATCCGCACCTATGCCAAGCAGACCGCGCCGTTGTCACGAGTGAGCTTTGTGCCCGGCGACACCCTGCTCGACCACAACGGCCGTGGACTGATTGTTGAATCCGTATCAGAACAGGATGGCCTGCTGACCTACACAGGTACTGACGAAGACGGCAAAACGGTACAACTTGAAGAGGGCCGGCTGAATAACTTTATCCAGCTGAACCGCCCCACCGAACGCCTGTTCAGTGGACAGATCGACAAGGATGCCTGGTTCGAGCTGCGTTACCAGTCATTACAACAGTTGAACCGGCTGGCGAAATCCGACCTGTACGGTTTGACCGGTTGCCGTACCAGCCTGATCCCCCATCAGCTGTATATCGCCCACGAAGTTGCCAATCGCTACGCGCCGCGTGTGCTGCTGGCAGACGAAGTCGGTCTCGGGAAAACTATCGAGGCAGGACTGATCCTGCACCACCAGTTATTGACCGAGCGTGCCAGACGGATACTGATCCTGGTTCCGGAAAGCCTGCTGCACCAGTGGCTGGTGGAAATGCTGCGCCGCTTCAACCTGTATTTCAGCATCTTTGACGAGGAGCGCTGCCAGGCTGTCACCGCAAACGGTGAACATGAAAATCCGTTTCAAAGCGAGCAACTGGTGCTGTGCACGCTGGAATTTCTGAGCGCAGATGCGGAGTGTGCGCAACAGGCCGTAGATGGTGACTGGGACTTGCTGGTAGTTGATGAGGCCCACCACTTGCAGTGGTCGCCGCAACAGGCCAGTCCCGAATACTGCCTGGTGGAACAGCTTGCCGTGCATACCGGTGGCGTGCTGCTACTCACAGCGACACCCGAACAGCTTGGCAAGACCGGTCATTTTGCCCGCCTCAGGCTACTCGACCCGGACCGCTTCCCGGACTTCGACACCTTTGTCGAAGAAGAAAACAGCTACGAACCCATTGCTCGGGCTGTCGAAGTGCTGCTGGGCGAGGGACCACTGGATGAAACGACACTGAATACCCTCGCTGACTCACTTGGCGAAACAGACAATCCACCGCTGCTCGACCGGCTGCAACACACTGACGTCAACAATCCTGAAAACGCAGCGGCGCGGCAGGCGCTGGTCGAGCACCTGCTGGATCGTCATGGCACCGGTCGTGTGCTGTTCCGCAATACGCGCGCAGCCGTCAAGGGATTCCCGCAGCGACAGGTCACCGGTTATCCCCTGCCAATGCCAACGGCCTATCAGGCTGCCATTCAGTCAGGCAGCGGCAAACAATGCCTGACTCCGGAACTTCTCTACCAGGCCACACAAACAACGGGCAGTGCACACTGGACACAACTGGATCCCCGCGTTAGCTGGCTCAGCGACACACTGTCTGTACTAAAGCCGCACAAGGTGCTGGTTATCACGGCCAGTGCCATGACCGCACTGGATCTGGCTGACCATCTACGTACCCGCTACGGTGTTCATAGCGCTGTATTTCACGAAGGCATGAACCTGGTCGAACGTGATCGTGCCGCCGCTTTTTTTTCTGACGCGGACTATGGCACACAGGTGCTGGTGTGTTCCGAAATCGGCAGTGAGGGTCGCAACTTCCAGTTCGCACACCAGTTGATTCTATTCGACCTGCCACTCAATCCCGACCTGCTGGAGCAACGCATCGGACGGCTGGACCGCATCGGCCAGAGTGCAACCATCCAGATACACGTGCCATATCTCGAACAGAGTGCGCAGGCCGTGCTGTTTCACTGGTATCAAGAAGGCCTGTCGGCGTTCGAGCATACCTGCCCGGCGGGTCAAACGGTCTACACGCAGATGGGATCTGCTCTGAGTGAGGCCCTGAGCCACCCGGGCAGTGACACCACAGACCTCATCCAGACTACCCGCAGCGCATATCATGCACTCAATGACGCCCTGCACCGTGGCCGCGACAAGCTGCTGGAGTACAACTCCTGCCGCCCGCATATCGCCAACGACCTGCAACTACGCGCACTGGCCGATGATGCAGCGTCTACCCTGCCCGCTTACATGGATGCCGTGTTTGACACCTTTGGCGTCAACAGCGAAGAACAGAGTGTGGGGAGTTATATCATTCGTCCGGGTGACCATATGCTGAGCCGCTTCCCCGGCCTGCCGGATGACGGTATGACCATTACCTACCAGCGCGAGACTGCGCTGAGCTATGAGGATATGCAGTACATCAGCTGGGAACATCCCATGGTCATCGGCGCCATGGATCTTGTGCTGGGTAACGAATCCGGCAATACCGCGCTGACATCGATTAAATACCGGGGCACTCGGCCCGGCACTCTGTTGCTGGAATGCCTGTATATCCTGGACAGCGCATCCAGCAGCACACTGCAAAGCAACCGCTACCTGCCACCCACAACTATTCGCGTCGTCATGGACGAACAGGGTCGCAACCACGAGCAGGGATTGAGCCATGATTACATACAGCAGCACCGGGAAGTGGTGAGTGCTGATACTGCCGCCAGGGTAGTGCGCGCCAGGGAACAGATGCTCAGAAAACTTGTCGACACATGCGAAACACAGGCGAATACACAAGCGCCGGGCGTACTCGACAGCGCCCGCCAACGGGCACAACATACATTAAGCGGGGAAATCGACAGGCTGAGGGCACTGCGCCAGGTGAACCCGAATGTTCGCGATGAGGAAATTGAATACTTTGAACAGCAGCTGGCACTGGTGACCGGACTGCTGGATTCGGCCACGCTGCGCCTGGATGCCGTCAGGGTGATTGTCTCCACATGAAACGTGCCGCTTTTTATCTTCACCGAACAAAGATATAGATGTTTTTTTCGGAATCTGGTATATACTCTTTCGTATAGGCAGGTTCAACAAGGCGAGATATATTCCATTAATTAATGAGCCGCTTATATAAAATTAGTTGCATGTTCTATAGGTCTACTCAGAAGCTCCGCGCGGTAACTCCTGTACATCACCTTTAACGATCTGCAATTGAACACACATTTTTAATTCAAATCAGAGGTTTTCCAATTATGGTTACAGGTACCGTCAAGTGGTTCAACGACGCCAAGGGTTTTGGCTTTATCGCTCCTTCTGATGGCAGCGCCGACGTGTTTGTACATTTCTCTGCTATCGAAGCCAGCGGCTTCAAGACCCTGGTCGAAGGCCAGACTGTCGAGTTCGAAGTGGAGAACGGCCCCAAAGGTCTGCAGGCTGCCAAGGTTATGCCACAGTAACCGATGCCCGGCAGAGCACACGCCGAAAAGCCCCGCCGGTTGCGGGGCTTTTTTATGAGACACACTGATGAGCATTAGAATTTCTGCGCAGCTGAGCATCCCGGATAACGAAATCGCGATCAACGCAGTTCGCTCCCAGGGCGCGGGCGGTCAGAACGTGAACAAGGTTTCCTCGGCTATACATCTGCGTTTCGACATACACGCCTCATCGCTACCGGAGTCGTGCAAGCGACGCCTGCTGTCACTGCGCGATCAGCGGGTAAGCAAAGACGGCGTAATTGTGATCAAGGCCCAGCAATACCGAACCCGGGAGAAAAACCTGGATGCTGCCATCAGCCGCCTGCAGGAGATGATTCGGCAGGCCACAGCCAGCGTAAAAAAACGCACGGCAACCAAACCCACACGCAGCTCACAACGAAAACGCCTGGACCGGAAAAACCGGCACGGTCGTACCAAGGCTCTGCGTGGAAAGGTCTACGACTGACTATGCCCGTCTGTTTGCGCAGAATTTCAGGCCCACACCGTCGTCTTCGGTATGGGTGACCACCGCTGTCAGGCGCCTCAGGCGCACAATGTTGGATGATTTAAGATGCAGCGCAAAAGTCAGATTCAAGCGCCTGTCTCTCGGCAGGTAGAGGGGATTGGTTTTCAGGTACACGCCCGCATCACTGATATCGCTCGCCTTGCAGTGCGCAACGCGATACCCGGTGTCCGACAGGTACACGCTGACTTCAACCAACTTACGCGCAGATGCCCGGCGCTCCATATCACCTACCCCCAATTCGAAGTGACTTACATAAAGAGGCAAAAAGTTCTCTCACCCAATTATGTAAGCAAGGTTCGTGCACAAACCACGTTTCGTGTGATATAAGTCAGTTACAGGATATTTCTATAATTCCTTGCAATAGGAAATGTAAACTTATTCGACAAAATTATGGAATTTTTTACATAAAGGCCTACCGACTGAATCTATGACGAGACTCTTCTCACTACTGATACTTCTGTCAATCATTATTGGTGCTTTTCTGTCCCTGAAGCCCGGTGGCGGGAAATCCACAGTCGCTGTCAGCGGACTTCCGTGGCAGATAGAAGTACTGCCTGATGGCCGCTCAAAAGTGTTCGGCGTAACACTTGGGCAAGACACGCTGGGCCAGGCGCGTGAGCAGCTCGGGCCGGACATGCAGTTGGCGATTATCAGTGCAAGCGCTAACGACTACAGTCTGGAGATGTATTATAACCGTTATACTGCCGGGGTGTTTTCCGGAAAGCTGGTACTGGGCGCAGAACCCGAAGCGGAGCAACTGGCGCAGATGCTCGAACGCTCTACGAAGACTAGCTATATGGAATCCGGCGCGCGTAAATTCCGTCTTCATCCCGATGACTTGCCGTTAGCCTGGCGAGCAACCGTGCAGTCACTCACCTTTATCCCCACCGTCAATCTCGATCAGCCTACAGCGATCAAGCGCTTCGGCAGGCCCGCAGAAATCATCAACAGCAACGAACAGACGACACACCTGCTCTATCCGGACAAAGGTCTGGATCTGATCCTCAACGAGGATGGCAAGGACATACTGCAATACGTCGCACCAGGGGAATTTTATCGTCTACGCGACCCGTTGCCGGGTGACCCGGATTTACAGGACGTAAATAAATAATGCCAGGAAGTGCGCAACGCTGCCCGCCAGAACGAACAGGTGCCAGATACCATGGGCGTGTTTCATTCTTTCATCGATAGCATAAAAAACAATACCGGTGGTGTAGAACACACCGCCCAGCACCAGCAACACCAGAGCTTCATGAGGCAAGGCATGGATCAGGGGATCTATAGCAACCAGAATCAGCCAGCCCATCAGCAGATAGATAACCATCTGCACGGCACGTGACCCTTTCTTGTGCAGGCTATCCACAATGATGCCGACGATAGCCAGCCCCCAGATGATACAAAACAGGGTCCAGCCCCAGGCGCCACGCAGGGTTACCAGGGTAATCGGCGTGTAACTACCGGCAATAAGCAGGTAGATGGCTATATGATCCAGCTTCCTGAATATGTCCTTGGCGCGCCCGTGCAACGAGTGATACAGCGTTGACAGGGTGTACAGCAGAAACAGGGAGGTGCCATAGATACTGAAACTGACGATTTTCCACAGGTCACCCTGCAAGGAAGCGAACACCACCAGCACCACCAGACCGGCGAGGGCCAGCGCGGCGCCGACCAGGTGGCTGATACTGTTAAATCGTTCTCCGTGATACATAGCTAGTTCGCTGTCCGATGTGCTAGCCTAAGCATGTGAAATCATAGGAAAGTGATACCAAAAAACGTGTCGATGGCAGCACAACAAGAGGGATTGTACATACTTCTTATCAGTGTTCACGGGCTCATCCGTGGACATGATCTGGAACTGGGCCGGGATGCCGATACCGGGGGCCAGACCCGGTATGTCGTTGAACTTGCCCAGGCCCTGAGTCAATGCAAACAAATTGACCGTGTTGATCTGCTGACCCGACGTGTGGTCGACCCGCAGGTAGGCGCTGAATATTCCCGTTCCGATGAACAGACGTCCCGCAAGGTCCATATCGTGCGCCTGGATGCCGGTCCGGAGGAATACATCCTCAAGGAGCAGCTGTGGGATTTTCTGGACAGCTTTTCCGACCGGACCCTCGATTATCTGCGCGATCTTGGCCGCACACCGCACATTGTGCACTCGCATTATGCCGATGCCGGTTATGTCGGAACACGCATTGCAAACATGTTGGGCGTACCCTTGGTACATACCGGCCATTCGCTGGGCCGGGTGAAACGCCGGCGTCTTCTTGCGCGCGGACTGAAGCGCGATGATATTGAACAACGCTACAACATGTCGCGCCGGATCAACGCCGAGGAAGACACGCTGGGTGCTGCGGAGCTGGTCATAACCAGCACACACCAGGAAATCGAAGCACAATATGAACTCTACGATTATTATCAACCCCAAAACATGCGGGTCATTCCACCCGGGACCGATCTTGGCAGTTTCTATCCACCGGATGGTAGTGAGCGGGAAAGCCTGATATACAGGCAAATCGCCCGTTTTTTGCAACAGCCGGACAAGCCGATGATACTGGCGTTGTCCCGTCCTGACACGCGAAAGAATATCCCGACACTGGTAAACGCCTATGGTGAGTCAAAAGCGCTCCAGGACGCTGCCAACCTGGTCATCATTGCCGGTAATCGTGACGATATACAGGACATGGAAGAAGACTCACAGGAAGTGCTCACGGATATCCTGTTGAAGATTGATCAGCATGACCTGTACGGCAAGGTGGCTTACCCGAAGCATCATCTGCCTGACGATGTACCGGTTATCTATCGGCTGGCTGCAGCATCAAAGGGGGTTTTCATCAATCCGGCCTTGACTGAGCCATTCGGTCTGACACTGATTGAAGCAGCCGCCAGCGGATTGCCGATTACCGCTACCGAGGACGGTGGTCCAATCGACATTATTAATAATTGCCATAACGGTTACCTGATTGATTCGCTGGACAAAGCGCAGATTGCCGACACCCTGCTCAAAATACTGGGTGACAGTACGTTATGGCACGCGTTATCCAATAACGGGATTGGCAGCGTAAGCCGGCATTATTCATGGACCGCCCATGCAGAAACCTATCTCACCGCGATCCGGCCGCTGATAGAGCGTGTCGAACCGGTAGAACGCCGACTGCCGCCACGGCGATCCAGGCTGTACCATGACCGCACCATCATAACCGATATGGATCAGAGCCTGTTGGGAGACCCGCAATCGCTTGCCGATTTTGTGTCAGTGATCAAGAACAACCGAAAGTGTGCGACCTTCGCAATCGCCACCGGCCGGCGTCTGGATGATGCCCTGAGAACACTCAAACGTTTTGGTATTCCACAGCCTGACCTGCTGCTCACCTCACTGGGTACCGAGATCCACTATGCGCCGCGCCTGAGCATCGATGCAGGCTGGTCCCGCCATATCGATTATCTATGGAATCCCAGGGCGGTGCGTCGTGTGCTTGCCGAGTTGCCCGGCCTCAAACGCCAACCCAACTCGGAACAGAGCCGATTCAAGATCAGCTATTATATTGACCCGGACAAGGCACCGGAGATCGGTGAGATTAACAGTCTGCTGCGCCAGAATGACCAGACCGTTAACGTGTTTTATTCATTTGGCCAGTTCCTGGACATCGTCCCGGTGCGGGCATCGAAAGGTTTTGCCCTGCGCTGGTTTACCGACCAGTGGGACATCTCGCTTAAAAATGTGCTGGCTGCCGGCGGTTCCGGTGCCGACGAAGACATGATGCGCGGCAACACACAGGCGGTTGTGGTGGCCAACCGCCACCATGAGGAATTGTCAGAGCTTACCGATGTCGAACATATCTATTACGCCAAACAGCCCTATGCAGCCGGCATCCTTGAGGCCATCAAACACTATAAGTTCCTGGATACCTGCGGGGTTCCACCGCAGTGACGTGCGGTTTGCTGTTGTGTACCGATATGGATCGGACCCTGTTGCCAAACGGTCATCAACCCGAATCACCCCGGGCGCGTGAGCTGTTTCACCGGCTGGTGAGCCGGGAAGAGGTAACGCTGGCCTACGTGACCGGGCGACACCGGGCACTGGTGGAGGAAGCGATTGACGAGTACCGGCTTCCATTGCCTGATTATGTCATCGGTGACGTTGGTAGCACGCTCTACCAGGTGCGGGGCAACAGCTGGGAACTCCAACAGGATTGGCAAGATGAGATAGCGGGCGACTGGGCGGGTTATGATCATGCACATCTGGCGGCTATGTTTAGCAGGCTCGACGGGCTTGAGCTGCAGGAAACAGACAAACAAAATGAATTCAAGCTCAGCTACTATGTCCGCCTGGATAACGATTCCTCCGCCATGATGGAAAAAATGCAGGATCTTCTGCACACCGAAGGTGTTCAGGCGAGCCTTGTCTGGAGTGTTGATGAGCTCAAGGGCTCAGGACTCCTCGATATTCTGCCAGCCAGTGCAACAAAATTTCACGCTGTTGAGTTTTTGCGCAACCAGCTGGGATACGAAAGAGATCAGACCCTGTTTGCAGGCGATAGTGGTAACGATATGCAGGTTCTGACCAGCTCGATTCCATCCGTACTGGTTGCCAATGCGGCAGTTGATGTAAAGGCGCAGGCGGTCACCGATGCGCAGGCAAGCGGCAACAGGGACGCGCTGTATCTCGCAAAAGGCGACTATCCGGGAATGAACGGCAACTACAGCGCGGGCATCATTGAAGGTGTGGCTCACTATATACCGGAAAGCAGCGCATGGCTGAATGGAAACGATCAGCATGAATAGACTACAGGGGGCATACCCGGTTATGTTTGGCGAAGTCCTGTTCGATCATTTTCCGGACGGGCACGCAGTCCTGGGGGGAGCACCCTTCAATGTTGCCTGGCACCTGCAGGCATTTGCTAAAGCTCCCGTGCTTGTATCCCGGGTAGGGAATGATCCGCTCGGTCACCAGATCAGACAGTCCATGGAGAGTCAGGCAATGTCCACTGCCGGGCTGCAGCTGGACAGCCGGCATCCTACCGGCACGGTGGATGTTACATTCAATGATAGTGAGCCGTCTTACGATATTGTTGAAAATCGCGCCTGGGACTTCATAAATGACCGACAGTTGCCGCCACTGGATGATATCGCGCTGCTTTACCATGGAAGTCTGGCACTAAGAAATCCGGTCTCCAGGCGTGCATTCGACGTCATACGACAGCACGGTGACGTGCCGGTATTTATCGACATCAACCTGCGCACCCCGTGGTGGACCAGGGACGATGCACTGTCTTTGCTGCAACGCGCGCGCTGGGCCAAGATGAATGAGGGTGAGCTCGCGTTACTGCTTCCGGAACTGGATGAGCCGGAGAAACGGGCGAAAACATTGCTTAACGACTATGCGCTGGAGTGGATACTTGTCACGTTAGGCGACAAGGGTGCACAGGCTTACACGGCAGCAGGTGAAATTCTGTCTGTAGCACCGGATCGGTCAACGGCCATTGTCGACACCGTAGGCGCCGGCGATGCTTTTGCCAGTGTCCTGATACTGGGCTTGCTGAAAGACTGGCCCATGCAGCTGACACTACAGCGCGCGCAAGACTTTGCATCTTCCATTGTCGGCGTACGCGGCGCGACGGTATCCGATACGGTTTTCTATCGATCGTTTTTCAAGGACTGGGATCTGGTATGAGATTGAATGGCGGTTTTCTGGAATCATTGCAGACGTACCTGAAACAGAAGCGAAAGAACGCCCATCGGGTAGTTTATCGCTTCCGGGAACAGGGGCAGAAATTTCTTCTGCGCAGCGAATTGCAATCCATGTTCAGTGAACTGTGCGCCGAGCCGGACGGCCAGTGCCTGTTGAATACACCGATGCAACAAATGATCGACTGGGCCCAGGAAGGTGCACTGGACAATACCTATTGTTACCTGGCGCTGCGCACCCGTGTGGCGCGCTGGAGTTATATCCGCTTTCAGCTGGATACCCTGGATGTGGAGGAGCTGGATGTCTCGACCTATCTGGAAGCCAGGGAACGCCTGGTCAACGGGATGGGTAAATATGATACCGGGCAGGTGCTGGAACTGGACCTGGGCCCGTTTTCCAGGGAATTTCCGAAACTGCAAGAGGCCCATTCCATAGGGCGTGGCGTGGAGTTTCTGAACCGTCGTTTATCCAGCCGGCTGTTCGAGGACCTCGGCAAAGGCGATCGTCGCTTGCTGGAGTTTCTGCGTGTGCATCAGTACCGGGGCCAGCAGTTAATGCTGAACGAGGGAATCGAAGACGTACAGGGCCTGCGCAGCGCCTTGCGGGCAGCGCGTGATTTCCTGGAAACACAGACTGCAGAAGCTGGCTGGGACGAAGTTGGACACAAGTTGCGGATACTGGGGCTTGAACCGGGTTGGGGCCGTACCCGCAGCGTCATGGTAGGCAACATGAAGCTGCTACTGGATATTCTGGAGGCACCTTCACCTGGTAACCTGGAAAAATTCCTGGCACGCATCCCGATGATATTTTCCATCGCCATCCTGTCACCACACGGCTGGTTCGGACAGGCCGGCGTACTGGGCCGACCGGATACCGGCGGCCAGGTGGTATACATCCTCGACCAGGTCAGGGCGCTGGAAAAAGAGATGCGTCAGCGCATTCATGAGCAGGGACTGGATATAGACCCGCAGATCCTGGTGGTAACTCGCCTGATTCCGGAAGCTGAAGGAACCACTTGCGACCAGCGCATCGAACCTATTGCCGGGACACATGATGCGCGCATCCTGCGCGTCCCTTTTCATAATGAAAACGGTGAAGTGGTGCCGCACTGGATTTCACGTTTTGAGATCTGGCCCTACCTGGAACGCTATTCAATCGAAGCCGAGCGCGAGTTGCTGGCGGAGCTGGGCGGGCGTCCGGACCTCATTATCGGAAATTATTCCGATGGCAACCTGGTATCGGCGCTTATTTCACAGCGGCTCAAGGTGACCCAGTGCAACATCGCCCATGCACTGGAAAAAACCAAGTACCTGTATTCGGACCTCTACTGGCGGGATAATGATGAACAGTATCATTTCTCTGTACAGTTCACCGCTGACCTGATTGCCATGAATACCGCGGATTTCATTATCACCTCGACCTACCAGGAGATCGCCGGTACCAACGATGGTGTGGGACAGTACGAGGCCCATACGGCATTTACCATGCCCGGCCTGTATCGCGTGGTACATGGTATCGACGTATTTGATCCCAAGTTCAATATTGTCTCTCCCGGTGCCGATGCCGATGTGTACTTCCCTGCCAGCGATACGGATCGACGCCTGAGCCATCTGCATGATGAAATTGATGAATTGATTTTCGGGGAGCAGACGGCGTTTGATATAAGGGGTGTCCTGGATACCAGAGACAAGCCTTTGCTGTTCAGTATGGCGCGCATGGATCGTATCAAAAACCTGACCGGTCTGGTCGAGTGGTACGGTGGCAATCCTGAACTGAGAGAGATGACCAATTTGCTGATTGTTTCCGGTCATGTCGATCCACAACGCTCAGGCGACGAGGAAGAACGCAACGAGATCGAGCGCATGCATCGCCTGATGAATGACTACCAGCTGGATGGCCAGGTACGCTGGCTGGGCAAACACCTGGAGAAAAGCATGACCGGCGAACTGTACCGGGTGGTGGCCGACCTACGGGGCGCCTTCGTACAACCCGCCCTTTTTGAAGCCTTTGGCCTGACGGTTATCGAAGCGATGAGCACCGGTCTGCCGACCTTTGCCACCCGCTACGGCGGACCGATGGAGATCATCGAGGATAGTATCTCCGGTTTCCATATCGACCCTAACACAGGAGAACAGGCAGCCGAACGTCTGGTTCAGTTCTTTGAGCATTGTGCTGATGATGCCGATGAGTGGCAGCGCATCTCGCGCGGATCACTGGCGCGGGTCGAAGAACGTTATACCTGGAAGCGTTATGCGGAACGGCTGATGACCCTGTCAAGAGTATACGGATTCTGGCGCTATGTTACCGATCTGGATCGGGCTGAAACGCAACGCTACCTGGAAATGTTCTATGCCTTGCAGTTCCGGCCACTGGCGAAGAAAATGCAGGGGCATTGACTACCTGTGAGTGGCACCTTGTCTGCATAGCACACCTAACCGGGCGGGTATTCAGAATACACTGGTACGTCGCCCGCAGAACACGACCAGTCGGCGCGGGAATCCCAGAAAATTCGCGCCTGCGGTTGAATGGGTGGATCTGAATCCAGCGTACCGGCCGAAATGAGCACTCCGTTCAATTCCGGTACTACTCTTGGCATCGGACTGCCGCACTGTGAACAGAAACAGTTATAAAAACGTTCAGCCTCCGGCACCTTGTAACGCCGTAACAACTCTTCACCTGTCTTCCAGCTCAGGCTGCTTTCAGGCGTCACCAGAACATTGCTCGCGTGCCCGGACCCTGTCAGCTTGCGGCAACGCTTGCAGTGGCAATGATAAAATCGCTGCGCCTCACCGATAATTTCGAATTGCACCGCACCGCACAGGCAACTGCCACCAAGATTGACTTCTGTCATGACCCACTCCTCTGCGGATTTACCATCAACAACAACGCTGTTCTCCTGCTATAGTACCTTGCATGGAATGACGCCGACAGGTCTTTCAGATGCGCAGGTTTCTTTTTTTTACCAGGCATACGTTCGTAATCGCATACGCGCTTTCGATAGCCGCCTGCGCGCTGGAAGAACCGCACACACTCATTACCATCGCAGACGCCCGCGTCGACAAGGCCCAGTTCATCGATACCGGAGAGTCCGGTGACTCGGTGGGCGATATCCTGGCATTCGATCAACCACTGCTCGACACACAGAAACAAAAGATTGGCACAAACAGCGGCACTTGCATACGCACGCGTGTGGGCCACAGTTTTCAATGCCAATGGACTCTCAGCCTCGAAGACGGAAGCATCCAGGTAGCCGGGCGTGAGCTGGACCAGGGAGCGTCAGGTATCAGTATTGTCGGTGGCACGGGCAAATATGCCGGCATCACCGGAGAGATGGAATCCGTAAACAATAACGATGGTACCTTCACGCAGACATTGCGTTACTGGCTTAGATAGACACCTAAGGAAGCTCTGATTAATTCGTCGTTCCGGCGTATGCCGGAATCTAATACGCTGATTTTCCTGGATTCTGGCATACGCCAGAATGACGGTTAATGAATTAATCAGAGCTTCCCTGAATAATCAATGGGTTACTACACTTTCTTATAAATCTTTATAATTATCCGATACAACGGGTATGGGCAATGCAAAAAGACACCGTAAGACGACTGATGCATCCTGCCACCATTCCTATGCGGGCTTTCGGCAATTAGACGGCAGTCACCCGCTCAGGCAAGCGGTACCTGACGGTTTCGTCAACTATGCTGCACGAAGAAAATCCGGCGGTGAGGTGTTCTATTTCAACTTTGCCCTGGCCAGGGAAATGGGCCTGATTGCCGGGAACCACCCGGACACACTCAACAGGAAACTTTGTCAGACCATACTGGATACGTTCAGCCTGCAAATCATTAACGAGTACGACGTTGAACATAACACCCGAATCCCAAAGAAAGATATCCTTGCCAACGAATACATGGCAACACGTTATCTGCAGTTACAACACGCAGATAAAAAAGGCCTGAGTTCAGGTGACGGCCGTTCCATATGGAACGGTTGCTTCACAAACCGTCGAGCCGGCAGGAAAACAACCTGGGATATATCGAGTTGCGGAACCGGCGCTACACGACTGAGTCCGGCCACTTCGCAAGCAGGGTGCTTCATCAAAACGGGTGACCCAACCGTTTCCTATGGCTGCGGACGCGCCGATCTTTCAGAAGGTGTAGGCGCCGCAATCAATAGCGAGATCTTTCATCACAACAATATTCCGACCGAACGTATACTCGCGATCATCGCTTTCAGAGACAACAGCTCGATCAATATCCGGGCATCCAGCAATCTGCTGCGGCCCGCACATTTTTTCCACCACGTAAAACAAAACAACTATGAAGCTTTGAAAGGCGCCGTTGACTGCTACATAGACCGCCAGACAGGGAACGGCGACTGGCCGAAGATCCCGAAAAAGGCGGATCGATACCGGACATTCCTGGAGCGGGTAGCCACCCGTTTCGGCCAGGCTGCTGCCGTGCTCGAAATGGAATATATCTTCTGCTGGATGGACTGGGACGGTGACAATATTCTGAATGACGGGGGCATCATCGACTTCGGTTCTGTCCGGCAATTCGGACTGTTCCATTCCGAGTACCGCTATGAAGATATCGACCGCTACTCAACGACCATCTCCGAACAGAAAAACAAGGCGAAATATATCGTCCAGACGTTCGCACAGATCGCAGACTTCCTTGCCACCGGCAGTAAAAAACCCATCCGGGATTTCAAACACGATGCTTCCCTGACAATATTCTCACAGACTTACGAGCGCACCAGGGATGAAGTGATTCTGTACAAGGCGGGATTTGACAATAAGCAGATCCGCTCCCTGATGAACGATACCCGAAGCGGCGCTGACATACGCTCCTTCAGAAACCTGTGCCGCTACTTTGAAAACGCCAAATCCGGAAAAGGCACGCACAGCGTGGGCGACGGGATTACCCGCGACGCTATATTCTGCCTGCGCGACATACTGAGAGAACTGCCCGTCCTCTATTTGGCCAGTGATTCCGCATCCATCGCCCCGGAAACATTTATCGACATCATCAAGTCCAACTATGCCGGTAAAGAAGACCTGAACCTGACTGCTGGACGAAGAGAAAAGATCCGACAGTTCCAAACGGTATACAAAAAACTGATAGGCTCTATCACTCGCATCACGAGAACGAACGCGGAGAAAATACTTCAAAAGATGGCTTTCCGCTCAAGCCTGATAAACCGTTATGATCGCGCTACCGGCGATGCACTCATTTATGTGACCGACAACCTGATAAAAAACAAAAGAAAATTCACATCGACAGAGCTAAGCCGCATTGTCTGCTCGTTCGTGGAACAACAGATTCTTCGACCGGAATATTTCGAACAACACTCAGCATCCGGAAACAAAATGCATGGCGTAAAATCAAAAAAATTGATGAAAACCATGCTTGAGATGGTAGAAACGTACCGCGAAGGCATCTGAAAAAATGGCGGCCCTGGTCGGAGCCGCCAAGAAGAGGAGGAAAAGACAGCCCAATGAGACCGTCACATACAATAGATGAACTTCACAGCCTGATTATTCCCGCAGCCAGGCTCATGAGCCACCCTGATTGATAGAAAGACGAAGCATCGCTTCGTTCTGATCAATAAAAAACTGGAAATGTCTCAGGAAATTCATACCCAGCAAGCCATCGATAGCCGAGCTTCCGCCCAGCTCCAGCACACCGATTTCGAGCTGACTGACCTGCCAGTCGCCCACCAAAAGAGCGTCAAGTTTGTAGACAGGCGCCCGAACCAGGCCGTTTGGTGTTCCGGATGTGCCGGGTTATTCGGTGCAACATGGCGGGATGAAAAGCATACCCCCTGGCCTCATAGAGTGCATCGATCGCCGAACGAAAGTTGTCCTGCCCCTGGTACGCTGCCGCTAACAGGATTCGTGCTTCCACATCACGGTAATCAGTAACCAGGAAAAGCTGCAACAGCATAGCGTTCCAGTACCGCTCCAAAATCACCGCGCTCCAGCAAACCCCCTATATCGTCCACACGGGCACGCAACGACGGTGTGCGATCTACTGCCGGTTCACCCGCGCTAACGGGTTTTGATGGAGCGGGGATAGCTGACTGCGCGGTCTGGATCGGCTGAATACCCCAATAACTGCGGGTGTACCAGCCAAAACCCAAACCGGTGAGGAAAATCAGAAGACCGACTGTAATTTTACGCACGGTTGATTATACCTGTGTGGCAACCGGGTCCAGAAATGCAGTATTACATAGATACAAACGCGATACGCTGCGGGGCCGCGCATAAAATAATATTCGCTTCGGGCACCTTTTCAGCAAAATTTCATGTATGATGCGCTCCAGGTTTTGGTGCACTACGGTCTGCACCTGTTTTTATCGCGGTTATCCTTCCCGGCTCACCTCGAAACACACAAAAAGTTTCCGCCTGGACCGCCCCAAACCATGAGTGTTGGGTAGGCCGATCCCTGGAGAACATCCAAGCATGTCATTTGAATCCCTCGGTCTCAGGGCCGAATTACTCCGTGCTGTATCCGAAAAAGGCTATAGCGACCCCACCCCGATACAGCTACAGGCCATCCCCCCCGTCCTTGAAGGGCGCGACATTATGGGCGGCGCACAAACGGGTACGGGTAAAACCGCCGGTTTTACCCTGCCGCTGTTACAAAGATTAATGGCGTCTGAAAAAGCGGGGAAAGGCCGTCGTGCCATCCGCGCGCTGGTGATTACCCCGACCCGCGAACTGGCCGCCCAGGTCAACGAAAGCGTAGTGGACTACGGCAAGCACCTGCCTTTGAAATCCACGGTGGTATTTGGCGGTGTAAGCATCAACCCGCAGAAGCAGAAGCTCATCAGGGGCGTGGATATCCTGGTCGCAACCCCGGGCAGATTACTGGACCATGTCGGCCAGAACTCGGTCAACCTCTCGAAGGTTGATATCCTGGTGCTCGACGAAGCCGACCGTATGCTCGACATGGGCTTTATTCGCGATATCCGCAAGGTCCTCGCGCTGTTACCCAAACAGAAACAGACACTGTTATTCTCGGCCACCTTCTCTGATGATATCAAGCGACTGGCAAAAGATCTGCTCAGGTCGCCTGTCCTTATTGAAGTTGCACGACATAGTGCCGCTGCAGAAAGCGTCACACAGGTGGTTCATCCAGTAGATAAAAATCGCAAACGTGAGCTGCTTTCCTTTCTGATCGGTTCAAACAACTGGCAACAGGTGCTGGTATTCAATCGCACCAAGCATGGCGCCAATCGCCTCACCGAACAACTGGGCAAGGACGGAATCAACGCCGCCGCTATCCACGGCAACAAGAGCCAGGGCGCACGTACCCGGGCACTGGCAGATTTCAAAGCCGGCAATATACGGGTACTGGTAGCAACTGATATCGCCGCGCGCGGGCTGGACATTAGCCAGCTGCCACACGTGGTAAACTTTGAGCTGCCCAACATAGCGGAAGATTACGTGCACCGTATCGGCCGCACGGGGCGTGCCGGCAATGAGGGTGAAGCCATGTCGCTGGTGTGTGTGGATGAACTGAAGTTGCTAAGAGATATTGAACAGCTCCTGAAATGCGACATCCCCAGGGTGCCCATCGATGGCTTTGACGTCGATCCTTCTATCAAAGCGGAACCCATTAACAAGGGGCGCGGCAGACAGCAACAGGCGGCAAGAAAGCCAGCTGGAAAGAAATCATCATCGGCCCGGAACAGGCGTCGCCCGTCAGGGAATCGTTCAAACCGCAGTTCACAAGGCGCTCGTTAATCGCACCCATCAACTACTTTTATTCGGAACAAGACATTGCTGACAACCGCAAATATCGCCATACAATTTGGCGCCAGACCGCTTTTTGAAAACGTTTCTGTCAAGTTTGGCGATGGTAATCGCTATGGCCTGATCGGAGCCAACGGCTGTGGGAAATCAACTTTCATGAAAATCCTGGGGGGTGATCTGGAAGCCTCTGCCGGAAACGTTTCAAAAGATCCTCACGAACGTATCGGCAAACTGAAACAGGACCAGTTCGCCTACGAAAAATGCAGTGTGGTTGACACGGTGATCATGGGACACGAGGAACTGTGGACCGTCAAATCCGAACGCGATGCAATTTACGCCAACCCGGAGATGACCGAAGCAGACGGTATCCGGGCCGCCGAGCTTGAATCTGAATTTGCCGAGATGGATGGCTACACGGCCGAGGCTCGCGCCGGCGAGCTGCTACTGGGTGTCGGTATACCCATCGAGCAACACTCAGGCCCCATGAGCGAAGTCGCTCCCGGCTGGAAATTACGCGTATTGCTGGCGCAGGTATTATTCTCCGATCCGGATATCATGCTGCTGGACGAACCCACCAACAACCTCGACATCAATACCATTCGCTGGCTGGAAGGTGTGTTGAATGCCCGTAACTGTACCATGATTATCATTTCTCATGACCGCCATTTCCTCAACAGCATATGCACCCATATGGCGGATCTGGACTACGGTGAGATTCGTGTATATCCGGGTTCTTACGATGAATACATGATCGCTGCAACGCAGGTCAGCGAACGTTTACTGGCAAACAATGCCAAGAAAAAAGCACAGATTGCTGAATTAAAAACCTTCGTAAGCCGTTTCTCCGCCAATGCCTCAAAATCAAAACAGGCGACTTCGCGCGCCCGACAAATTGACAAGATCAAGCTCGAAGAAGTGAAGCCATCCAGCCGACAGAACCCTTATATCCGGTTTGACCAGGACAAAAAACTGCATCGTCTGGCACTCGAGCTGGAAGGTTTGGGCAAACGTTTTGATGAAGACCTGTTTACCAACCTCAATCTCATGATCGAGGTGGGTGAACGTGTTGCCGTGATCGGTCCTAACGGTATTGGAAAAACCACCTTGTTAAAATGCCTGGTCGGTGATCTTGAGCCGTCCGCCGGCACCGTGAAATGGTCCGAAAATGCGGCGCTTGGTTATTATGCACAGGACCACGCTGTGGATTTCGAGGAAAACAGAACCCTGTTCGACTGGATGGGTCGGTGGGGCAAAAAGGGCGACGATGAACAGGTTATTCGTGGCACCCTGGGTCGCCTGTTGTTTTCCCAGGACGACATTAATAAATCCGTCAACGTGATTTCCGGTGGTGAACAGGGTCGCATGCTGTTCGGCAAACTCATGCTGCAACGTAACAATATTATGTTGATGGACGAGCCCACTAACCACCTGGATATGGAATCTATTGAATCGCTGAACCTGGCCCTGGATAACTATCCTGGCACGTTGATCTTCGTCAGCCACGACCGCGAGTTCGTATCCTCGTTAGCGACACGCATCCTGGAGCTGACACCCACCGGTATTGTCGATTTCCGCGGCACTTATGAAGATTATCTGCGTAGTCAGGATACGGAACCACAAAAGGTCAAGGCATCACGCTAGCAGGCAATGGCTATACAGCTACCACATCAAATCGTCGGGGACCTTATAATCCGCGTAGGGATCATCGCCACTATCCTCCGGTAGAGTCGCGGCTTTGCTGACAATGCAGGATTCATCACGAAGCTTTATTTTCTCCGCCACAACGGATGGAATTACCTCGTACCCGCCATCAAACCTGACAATGGCGAGCAATCCGCGCGCCAGCTTGTCGTGGATATCCTGCGAGACAAAAAGCTTTTTGATCGCAGCACCGTCCTGAAAGTTATAACCCACCTCGCTGTCATCCCGCGGCAAATGATTCAGTTCGACCAATTGACGAATCTGCGCCTGGACCGCCTTGTGCTCAGCCAGCTCTTTTTTCTGTCGATTGAGGTCGCGATCACGGGCCACCTTCTCGGCCGCCACCCGCCGGGCAGACGCCGTGGCCTCGTTAACATCGCCGTTCTTCTTCCTGTTCTCGGATTTCTGCTGTTTGTATTTTGACTTCTTTGCCTTGTTGAGCTTGTCCCTGTTTACCAGACCGGCTTTTAGAAACTGATCGCCAAATGAATTTGCCATGAGAATTACCTTATCGCCCGCGTCTGGCAAGCCAGATGATGTGCCGCGCACCTTTCGATCCATGGGCGCGCACACGCAGCTCATCCACCTCGAACCCCACCTTGCGCAGCCGTTGAAAAAATGTTTTATCCGGACCGGCCGACCACACAGCCAACACACCCTGAGGACGCAGCGCCGCGTAGGCTGCGGTCAATCCGTTTATACTATAGAGCCAATCGTTCTCTTTGCGGGTGAGTCCTTCAGGGCCATTATCCACGTCCAGCAAGACAGCGTCGTACGTTTGCTGCCCGGACACCAGAATGCGGGCGACATCCTGCTCACGCACAGTTACCCGTGGATCCTCGAGCGGATGACCGGCAGACGCTCCAAGTGCACCCCTGTTCCAGGTCACCACTGCCGGCACTAATTCAGCCACCACTACCTGCGCCTGGTCACCGACGTGTCGGAGCGTCGCAGCCAGTGTAAACCCCATACCCAACCCGCCGATGAGCAATCGCGACTCCGAGCAATCCGTCAGCCTGGCACAGGTATGTTCGGCCAACGCATCTTCGGAACCATGAGTCCGGCTGTTCATCAGCTCGCTGCAACCCCCTACCCGGATCGAGAATTCATCACGGCGCTGGTACAGGCGCAGCTCCCCGCCGTTGCCGGGCACCGGCGCACTATCGAGCAAAGTCCAGGGGGTCATATTAATTGCAGCTTGTCATAGATTCCGCATTCACTGCCAGCGCCATTTGTGACGGGGTTCTCAGAACGGACATTCGGCTACTGAAAGAACTTGACCTTTATTGTATTTGGGATTATTTTCCCAATTACGAATAGCGTGTTATGCAATATACCGACTTCTCAGGCCGGGTTAACTTGATCAAAATGAGGATGTAACCATGAAATTGAATAGCTTAGTAGCTCTCAGCAGCGCCGTAGCAATCACCCTGGGCTTGGCTGCCTGTGGCGGAGGCGGTTCCTCCACCAACACCGCCGCCTCCTCCAGCAACAAATTGATTGCCGGGACCATTACCGGTTTTGGCAGTATCCATGTGAATGGTGAACACGTACTGACCGATAATTCAACAACTTACAGCGTAGATGGGCAATCAGACGACGGCAGCGGTCTGAATGTGGGTGCTGAAGTCAAGATCTGCACCCGGGTTCGCTCCGATGGCAGCGTGATGGCAGCCGACGTAATTTCCAATGATGAACTGGAGGGCATTGTGACCTCCGCGCCGACAGGCACACCCTGCCCGACCAGCGGCTCCCTGGAAGTGCTCGGTACTACCGTGAATTATAACGCCGAGCTGGTGCTGGATGGTAACAGTGCCGGGGTCAATTCGATGTGTGATCTGGTGGCCGGAACGTCGCTGGTTGAAGTACACGGCAGACCGGGAACAAACGGCATTGACGCCACCAGAATCGAAGTCAAAGCTGTCGTTGCCGACACTGAGATCAAAGGTACGGTTGACACTATCGACACAAATAATTCAACTATCGCCTTAAACAATCTTACCATCGACTACGCCACCGCAACGGTGGATGGCCTAACGCTTGATAATTCGGCTGTCGGTAAGCTCATCGAAGCGAAACTCGATCCTGCAACATTTGTGGAGAGCGCACCTGGCAGCGGTAACTGGACAGCAACCGCTTTCAAACTCGAACTGGAAGACGAAAGCTTCCAGGAATGCGGGCAATCAGACGGTAACGAAGCAGAAATTGAAGGTGTCATTACCCGAGGTCCTGGAGACAATAACGGAACACCCGGTGATACCTCTGATGATCTGGCGAACGACCAGTTCGAAATGAATGGCTCCGATATCGTGCAGCTCGATGCTGAGCTCGCAGGCGACAGCTCGATGACGGCACTACTCATCGTAGGCAAGGAAGTCAAAGTGGAAGGTGCTTACGATACCAACCAGGTTCTGGTCGCCAGCGATCTGGAAGCAGAGCAATCCGGTAATCTGGAGTACGCCGGCATCGCCACCAGTGTTGTTGAGAAAAGTACCGGTACAGCGCTGACAAGCAGTAACTACTCGGTGAACAAAATCTATCTGGTCACGCTGGATGGTGGCACTTCGTCCGAGAAAACCTTTGTAGTGAATCCGCTTGGGACCACCATGGATGACAGCACGGATGTCTATGGCGATGCGTTTAACATGGTCGACCTGCTGGCAGGAAGCCCTAATGTCGAGTTCCAGTACTACGTTTCAGGGGCTGACAACATCGCCACCAAGCTGGAACTGAAATAACCGACTGGCTGATCGGTATGCCGGAGCATGGCCGTGCTCCGGCATACCCTCTACTGAAGCCGTCCAGCACCAGTCAGTCGTTTTCGCCAATAGGGGTTGTGAAGTGATGCGTATGCGACCCGCTTGCCGCTTGAAGGCGCGTGAATGAAACGACCATCTCCCACATAAATACCCACGTGTGAAACTTTCCCCCGGGACAGAGTGAAAAAGACCAGATCACCAGGTTGCAGGTCCGATATCGGCACCCGTTTAGTCTTTCGGTATTGTGCTGCTGCCGTGCGCGGGGCCTGTATACCAGCCTTGCTAAAAGCGT
>CAJXFW010000010.1 GCA_913053655.1 uncultured Thiogranum sp.
AGCCTGCGTTGTGTGGAGTTGTCCCGGGCACAGGAAATTTGTCGCGCGTTACCGCTTTTTATCAGCGTGGTGGCGTTGTTCGTCGATGCGCAGCGTGAACAGGTGGAAAAGGTGTTGAGTGCAGTGCCAGTGGATGTGCTGCAGTTCCACGGCAGCGAAAGCGCCGAACAGTGTACAGGTTTCAGCCGGCCCTATATCAAGGTCATAGGTATGCAGCCCGGCCTGGATTTACAATCTGTTATACAGTCGCACCCGGAGGCCAGCGGGTTTTTGCTGGATGCCTGGCAGCCGGATACCCATGGCGGAGGCGGTATCGCCTTTGACTGGGCAGAGGTGCCGGCCAGTACCGACAGGCCACTGATACTGGCCGGTGGCCTGACACCAGAGTCTGTAGGTGAAGCGGTTGCCCGGACCCGGCCTTTTGCCGTTGATGTCAGCAGTGGTGTGGAGCTTGAGAAGGGCGTCAAGTCGACCGAAAAGATACAGGCATTTATGCGAGGAGTAGAACGTGGTGACGCAAGCAAAGCGAACCGGTGAGTCGGTGCCGTTAACCGGGTTGCCGGATGCCGGCGGGCATTTTGGGCCGTATGGCGGTCGCTTTGTCGCGGAGACCCTGATGGGGCCGCTGGAAGAGTTGCGTCTGGCCTATGAAGCGTGTCGTCAGGATGCAGATTTCCAGGCTGAACTGGATCGTGATCTGGCGCATTTTGTCGGTCGGCCCTCACCGCTGTACCACGCGGAACGCTGGAGTCAGCAGCTGGGTGGGGCACAGGTCTATCTGAAACGGGAAGACCTCAACCATACTGGCGCGCACAAGATTAATAACACGGTCGGTCAGGCATTACTTGCCAAACGTCTGGGCAAGAAACGCCTGATCGCGGAAACAGGTGCCGGGCAGCACGGTGTGGCGACGGCAACTGTTGCGGCACGCCTGGGCCTTGAATGTGTCGTGTACATGGGTTCCGAGGATATCAAACGCCAGACCATCAACGTTTACCGCATGCGCTTGCTGGGTGCCGAAGTGGTCGCCGTTGAGTCGGGTTCCAAAACGTTGAAGGACGCGCTCAATGAGGCGATGCGTGACTGGGTAACCAATGTCGACGACACCTTCTACATTATCGGTACTGTAGCCGGACCTCATCCCTACCCGGTTATGGTGCGTGATTTCCAGACCATCATTGGCCGTGAAGCGCGCGCACAGATACTGGAGCAGGCGGGCCGATTGCCGGACGGGCTGATCGCCTGTGTGGGTGGTGGTTCCAATGCCATCGGGCTGTTCTATCCCTTCCTGGAGGATACCGGTGTTGCCATGTATGGCGTCGAGGGCGGTGGTCACGGGATCGAAAGCGGGAAACACGCTGCGCCCCTGTGTGCAGGTCGTCCGGGCGTTCTGCACGGTAACCGAACCTACCTGATGGAAGATAAGGATGGCCAGATTATCGAAACCCATTCGGTGTCGGCGGGACTCGACTATCCGGGCGTAGGGCCGGAGCACGCCTGGCTGAAGGACAACGGCCGGGCGCAGTATGTGGCCGCAACGGATGAGCAGGCGCTGAAAGCGTTCCATTCCCTGACCCGTATTGAAGGTATTATGCCGGCGCTGGAATCCAGCCATGCACTGGCTTACGCTATGCAACTGGCGCCTGAAATGGATAAAGATAAATTGCTGATCGTGAATCTCTCGGGTCGTGGCGACAAGGATATCCATACCGTTGCTGCACTGGAAGGTATCCAGGTATGAGTCGTATTACCGCACGCTTTGAGTCCTTGCGCGAGCGCGGACGTAAAGCGCTTATTCCTTACATTACTGCCGGTGATCCACAACCGTCGGTGACGGTACCGCTGTTGCACGCGCTGGTGGAAGCCGGTGCTGATGTGCTGGAACTGGGTGTCCCGTTTTCGGATCCCATGGCCGATGGCCCGGTGATCCAGGCCGCCTGCGAGCGGGCGCTGGCGCATCATGTCAACCTGCACCAGGTGCTCGATATGGTGCGCGGTTTTCGGGAACAGGACAATGAGACGCCGGTGGTACTGATGGGTTATCTCAATCCGGTGGAAGCGATGGGGTATGACACCTTTGCCAGTGCGGCCCATTCGGCCGGAGTGGATGGTGTGCTGACCGTTGACTTGCCGCCGGAGGAAGCCGGCGAGCTGGTTGCCTGTCTGAAGACAGAGCAGCTGGACCCGATTTTTCTGGCAGCGCCCAACAGCGACGATGAGCGTATTCGCCTGATGACGGAAAACGGGGGCGGTTTCCTTTACTATGTATCCTTCAAGGGTGTTACCGGTGCCAGTCACCTGGATGTTCAGTCGGTAGCCGACAAGCTTGAGCGGATTCGCCACAATACCGGGTTACCGGTGGGTGTCGGCTTCGGTATTCGCGATGCTGATACAGCGGCGCAAATTGCCGGGTTTGCTGACGCCGTGGTGGTGGGCAGTGCGCTGGTTAATCGTATCGCTGCGCTGGCTGACCAGCCCGGTCGGATAGCGCTTGAGGCACCGCAGATTATCGCAGAGATGCGGGCGGCAATGGATCAGGTCTGACATTCAGGAACCGTACTAATGAGCTGGTTTGAGAAATTGATGCCGTCGCGCATCAGAACCGAAAACAAGGACAAACGAACCGTCCCCGAAGGTTTGTGGAGCAAGTGTACTTCCTGTGATGCGGTGCTTTACCGTGCCGAACTGGAGCGCAATCAGGATGTCTGTCCCAAGTGTGGTTATCATATCCGCATCGGCGCCCGTCGACGTCTGGATCTCTTTCTGGATGAAGAACCGCGCGAGGAGATCGGCGCGGATGTGCAGCCGATCGATCCGCTGAAGTTCAAGGACAGCAAGAAATATATCGATCGTTTAAAGCTGGCACAGAAAGCCACCAGTGAGGACGATGCACTGGTCGTGATGCGCGGACAGGTTGATGGTATTCCGCTGGTGGCTGCCGCTTTCGAATTTGGTTTCATGGGCGGTTCCATGGGTTCTGTGGTCGGCGAACGTTTTGTGCGCGCGGTTAACTCCAGTCTTGACCACAATATTCCGTTGGTGTGTTTTACCGCCAGTGGTGGTGCACGCATGCAGGAAGCGCTGTTGTCGCTGATGCAGATGGCGAAGACCAGCGCAGCGCTGGCACGTCTTTCCAGGGCCGGTATTCCTTTTATATCAGTGCTGACTGACCCCACTATGGGCGGTGTATCCGCCAGTCTGGGGATGCTCGGCGACATCAATATCGGCGAACCCAAAGCACTGGTCGGTTTTGCAGGCCCGCGTGTTATCGAACAGACGGTGCATGAAACCCTGCCGGAGGGCTTCCAGCGCAGCGAGTTCCTGCTTGAGCACGGCGCCATTGACCTGATCGTCGACCGGCGTGAAATGCGTGAACGTATTGCGTCCCTGCTGGCGATCCTGACGCATCACGCGCCGCTCGAATAACGCTGTGACCCGTGCGCGAGTTTTGCTGATGCTGGGTAGTGTCCACCCACTAAAGAATAGCTCTCGCAAAGATCGCAAAGTTCTAGGGAAACTCTGATTAATTCGTCATACCGGCGAAAGCCGGTATCCAACTCATTGAACCCACTGGATTCTGGCATACGCCAGAATGACGGAAAACGAATTAATCAGAGTTTTCCTAGCTTATTGTTACCAAAAATATCTTCGCTTGTGGACGAAGACCGGATACATGACTGAACCCCCGCGCTTTGCAACACTGCAACACTGGCTGGACTGGCAGGAGACGCTGCACCCGTCCGCGATTGACCTGGGGCTGGGTCGGGTAGGCCGTGTTGCGGACCATTTACAGTGCCGCAGCCCGGCACCACTGGTTATTTCGGTGGCAGGAACCAACGGTAAAGGGTCTTCAGTCGCCATGCTGGAGGCTATCCTGTCAAGGGCCGGTTACCGGGTCGGGTGTTATACCTCACCGCACCTGTTGCGCTACAACGAAAGACTTCGCCTGTGTGGTGAAGAGGTTTCAGACCAGGCTTTGTGCGAAGCCTTCACTCGTATTGATCAGGCGCGTGGTGAGGATTCACTGACCTATTTTGAATTTGGCACGCTGGCGGCGCTGGATATCATGAGTCGCGAAGCGCTGGACGTAGCGCTGCTGGAAGTCGGGCTGGGTGGGCGGCTGGACGCCGTGAATATTGTTGATGCGGATGCGGCCATGATGACCAGTATCGGTATCGACCATACCGAATGGCTGGGCGCAGACCGGGAATCCATTGCCCGGGAAAAAGCCGGTATTATGCGCGCTGCGTGTCCCGCGGTGTGCGGAGACACCGATCCCCCGCACAGCCTGCGCACCGAGGCAGACAGAATCGGCACCGGTTTGCAGGTACTCGGGCAGGATTTCAGCATCCGGGAGACCGCTCGGGGCTGGCACTGGCAGGGTGGGCATAGCCATTATCGTGATTTACCGCGACCTGCATTGCCCGGAGCGCATCAGCTGGCCAATGCCGCTGCCGTTCTCATGCTCCTGGAGATGCTCGAAGCGCGGTTACCGGTGACTGAGAAATCCGTTCGGGCCGGCCTGAAATGGGTCAAGCTGGCGGGGCGCGTGCAGCGGCTGACGGGCAGGGTGGAACAGGTGCTGGATGTGTCACATAATGCGCAGGCGGCGCTGGCGTTAGCGGATGCGCTCAGAAATATACCGCTGGCGGGTGGGACACATGCGGTGCTCGGTATGATGCGGGACAAGGATACAGCGTCCTACGCGCGCGCCCTTGATCCACAGGTGTCCTGCTGGTACCCGGTGGGACTGGCAATTGGGCGCGCCGGTTCGGCTGAGCAATTGCGGGCAAAGATTGAGCCGGTAGTCGGTGATGCACGCATAAGTACCTGCCAGTCTGTTGCGGATGCGATGGAGTTGTTAAAACACAAAGCGGAGTCCGGTGATCGTGTGTTGGTCTGTGGCTCTTTTTACACCGTAGCTGAATGGACCGCGTTGCGGCCCGGGTTTGGATAACGATCAAGATGGATACCCCGTTAAAGCAGCGCCTGATCGGCGCCATTGTATTGGTTGCCCTGGGCGTTATCTTTGTGCCCATGATTCTGGAAGGCCCCGACCGGACGCTGGTGCCGGAGATGGCAGCATTGCCGGTACCTGAAGATCGGGCGATCAGTCCACCACTCGAATCATTTCCGGCACCCGACGCCATACCGGTGGAGCCGGAAATATCCACCGTTCTGACCGACCTGCCGCCGGTATCCGGGTCAGACGCGGCAGGCGAATCCGCTCAGCCGGTTGTCGAGCCCGAGCCGGAACCCGAACCGGTAGCAGTAAAGCCTGAATCCCGAAATAAACCGGCGAAGCCCGGCCCTCTGAGCAGCTGGGTGGTGCAGATGGGCAGTTTTTCCAGCGAGAAAAATGCCTTGCGCCTGCGCGACAAGCTACGCAAGAGTGGTTTTGCAACCCAGGTGGAGAAGGTCAGGATCGAGGGGAAATCACGCTACAGGGTGCGTGTCGGTCCGTTCCTGAAACGGGTAGAAGCGCAGCACAGCCAAAAACAGATACAGGACAAGCTTACCCTCAAAGGGCGTGTGCTTTCCTACCCCTGAATACCGGTCGCCATGATCACTCATCTTCGAGTAAAATAAGCAGATGCATTGTTTCGACAGGCGGCGCGCCCGGCGCCACAGCAGGGTTGTCGGGTGATCTGGGTAGACTATATTCTACTGGTCATTGTCGCCGTTTCGGCTTTGTTGAGCCTGTGGCGCGGGTTCATGAAGGAAGCGCTTTCCCTGCTTAGCTGGATCGCGGCACTGTGGATCGGCATGCTGTTTTTCTATGACCTTGCCAGAGTGATGCGGGACTGGATTGATACACCGACGATTCGCAATGTCGTCGCATTTGGATTGCTTTTCATCGGTACCTTGATGGTCGGAGGGCTGGTGGGCTACCTGGCGGGACAGCTGGTCTCCAGGAGCGGGTTGACATCCACTGACCGCATACTGGGCATGATATTCGGCATTGCCCGCGGGATAGTGGTTGTTGCTGTGCTGGTCATGCTGGCCGGCCTGACGAGCGTGCCCCAGGATCCCTGGTGGCAGGAGTCGATACTGCTGGGATATTTTCAGGATATAGCGTTGTGGCTGCGCAGTTTTTTGCCGGCCGATATTGCGGAGCGTATCCGTTTCTGAGTTTCAACGAACGTTTTTGACGCCGAGGTTTAAAACTAGTGTGTGGCATTGTCGGTATTGTTTCTTACGACGCAGTTAACCAGTCGATCTATGACGCGCTAACGGTATTGCAACACCGCGGACAGGATGCGGCCGGGATTATAACCTGCGAAGGTAGCAAATTGTGGCTGCGCAAGGACAATGGCCTGGTACGCGATGTGTTTCATACGCGTCACATGCTCACCCTGCGCGGTAATATGGGTATCGGACACGTGCGCTACCCGACCGCCGGTTGCGAGAGTTCCGCCGAAGCCCAGCCTTTTTACGTGAATTCCCCTTACGGTATTACACTGGCACATAACGGCAACCTGACCAATGCGGAAGAATTGAAGCAGAACCTGTTTCGTGAGGATCTGCGCCATCTCAACACCGACTCGGATTCCGAGGTGCTGCTGAATGTCCTGGCGCATGAATTGCAGCGCTGTGGCAAGTTACGCCTCAACGAGGACGATGTTTTTACTGCGGTGTCGGCAGTGCACCGCCGCTGTCATGGTGCTTATGCAGCAGTTGCCATGATTACCGGTTTCGGGGTGGTGGCGTTTCGCGACCCCTATGGCATCCGGCCACTGGTCTACGGCTGTCGCGAAACAGACAAGGGCGTCGAATTCATGGTGGCATCAGAGAGTGTCGCGCTGGACCAGCTGGGTTTTGAGCTGGCAGGCGACGTGCGTCCCGGCGAAGCCGTTTTCCTGGGCAAGAATGGCAACATGGCGAAACGTCAATGTGCTGAAAATCCGGGCTATGCACCCTGTATTTTCGAGCACGTATACCTGGCGCGCCCGGATTCGATTATCGACGATGTATCGGTGTACAAGGCGCGCTTGCGCATGGGTGAATCGCTGGCTGAAAAAATCCTGCGCGAGCGTCCGCAACACGATATTGATGTCGTCATACCGATTCCCGACACCAGTCGTACCGCGGCCCTGCAACTGGCCAACAGCCTGGGGGTCAAGTATCGCGAGGGTTTTATCAAGAACCGCTATATCGGGCGAACGTTTATCATGCCGGGCCAGCAGGAACGCAAGAAGTCCGTGCGCCAGAAACTGAATGCCATTGATCTGGAATTCCGCGGCAAGAACGTTATGTTGGTGGATGATTCCATTGTACGCGGAACCACGTCCCAGCAGATTATCCAGATGGCGCGCGATGCCGGTGCCAAGAGCGTCTATTTTGCCTCGGCAGCACCCCCGGTGCGCTATCCCAACGTCTACGGTATCGATATGCCGACCCGGGAAGAGCTGATCGCGCACAATAGAAGCGTTGAACAGATTGCCGATGTTATCGGCGCTGACTGGCTGATATTCCAGGATCTGGAAGACCTGATCGATGCCGTGCAAAAGGGTAATTCTGAAATAAGGTCGTTTGACTGTTCGGTGTTTACCGGTGAGTACATAACGGGTGAGGTGACCGGCGATTATCTCTCTCATCTGGAGAAAATACGCAGTGATTCCGCCAAGAAAAAACGGCGCCTGTCCGAGGATGAAGTGATCGGGATGCACAATAACGCTTGACCGGGCCTGTCGGTTTTGTCTACTCTTGTGCTGCGCCGATTTGAGATTCAGCTTGCGGGCGCGTAAAAAATGCGGCTAAAGCGATGGCACCTGCTTTCGTTATTGGCCGAAGGCGGGTTTTTTATTGCCCGTCCCTGAGAATTCGACAGGAGAGGGTTATGCCCGACACAAAAGATACATTGCCCGGTTTTGAAACGCTGGCGGTTCGTGCCGGGCAGCAGCGCACGGCCGAGTGCGAGCACGCAGAACCGATTTTTCCGACCTCCAGTTATGTCTTCGAGAGTGCGGCAGATGCAGCCGCACGTTTTTCCGGAGAGCGGCCGGGGAACATCTATTCACGTTTTACCAATCCCACCGTGCGAACTTTCGAACAGCGCCTGGCGGCTCTGGAAGGCGGTGAGCGTTGTGTGGCGACCGCCTCCGGCATGTCGGCCATCTACGCGACCTGCGCGGGCCTGTTGCAGTCCGGTGATCATGTGGTGTCCTCGCGCAGTATTTTTGGCAGCACGACCTTGCTGTTCACTAATTTTCTGCACAAGTTCGGTATTGAGACAACCTTTGTCGCCCAGGATGACCTGTCGGGTTGGGAAGGCGCCATACGGCCGGAGACCCGACTGCTGTTTCTGGAAACGCCCTCGAATCCATTGACTGAAGTGGCCGATATTGCCGCACTGGCTGACCTGGCCCACACCCACAAGTGCTTGCTGGTGGTGGATAATTGTTTTTGTACCCCGGCACTGCAACGCCCGCTGTCGCTTGGCGCCGATATCGTCATCCATTCGGCGACCAAGTATCTGGATGGACAGGGCCGCTGTATGGGTGGCGCAGTGGTTGGACGCGAAGATGTTGTTGGCGAAGGCGTGTACGGTTTCCTGCGCACCTGCGGGCCAACCATGAGCCCGTTCAATGCCTGGGTGTTCCTGAAGGGCCTGGAGACGCTGTCGATCCGCATGCAGGCACATTGTGTGTCGGCACAGCTGTTGGCGGACTGGCTCCAGGATCAGCCTGCCGTTAGCCGAGTGTATTATCCCGGACTGGCATCCCACCCCCAGCATGAACTGGCGACCCGGCAGCAGTCCGGTTTCGGCGGTATTGTCGCATTTGATCTGAAGGGTGGTCAGGAAGCTGCCTGGAAATTGATAGACGCAACCCGCATCTGTTCCATAACGGCAAATCTGGGTGACACAAAAACGACCATAACGCACCCGGCGACAACCACGCACGGTCGTCTCACACCGCAGCAACGTGAGGAAGCAGGAATATCCGATGGACTGGTTCGGGTGGCGGTCGGTCTGGAATCCGTCGATGATCTGCGCGCGGATCTGGCGCGCGGACTTTAGGGGGACCCGCTGCGTTTATTACGTGGCCAGCAGGCTGATTTTACCGACCCCCCAGCGCTGGAAATCCTCGAAACCCACATCGGTTTTATCTGCGATGTCGGAGTTGGAGGGGACACGGGAAATATTCACAGTACAGGTACTGGTTAGTGCCCGGTCGATCTTGTCCTCGGTGTAGTGGGGCAGGACCAGTAGCAATTCAATCATTTCGTGGTTAAATTCTACCGGTGTATCGAGGCGCAGCAGATAATAGTTGTCACGCATAGGTCCCTTCAGCACCGCAACGCCTGCAACCGTCAGCGGGTTCTGGCCTTTGTACTCATAGGGTTCGTAGACTTCAAGGACATGTTGTTGTTCGCCCATTTTCCTGAATACCTCGACTGCGGTGGATCGAGCATGCACCCAACCCGATGCCGGTGTCAAAACCAGGATCTCTTCCTGGGTAACAGGCTATATTAAATAGAGTCCATAACTTAATGTAATATATTCAGATAAAATTGTGATTTGGGATTTTATAATTGTGGAACGAACGTGTATTTTGAAGAAATATTATGCCTGAAAGTGTAGCGATACTGGTCGGCGACAATCTGTTCGCGTGTGCCTGGCAATGCCTTGAATGTGCCGACCCCGAGGTAAAGTGCGAACTTACGGAGCGCCTGGAACAGGCGGGTGACGGGTCTACAGTTGCTGTACTGGAAATTATCCTGCGCGACGAGATCGGGCACGTGGAAACAGGAACACGCTGGTTTCGTTTTCTGTGTAATGAGCGGGACCTTGACCCCGATGTTACTTTTGCCGGGCTGGTACAGGAATATATGCGCGGTCAGGTGAAACGGCCTTTTCACTATGCGGCCAGGGAAAAGGCAGGTTTCAGCAAAGTTGAAATGGGTTATCTGGAAGCATTCGCGGCAGGAAACAGGGTGACTCATGAAAAGTAGCGCAAGTCCGGTTCGGAGGGTGTTCGTGAACCGGCGGTTCAGTATCTTTAGTTTGCTGTTGCTCACCACCGGAGCGGTCCATGCCGAGGTGACGGGCAGCGTACTCTGGTACCTGGAACAGGAGCCGGGTATTGAGCCTTACAAAGTGCGTTACCTCGTTACCGAGAATTTTATGCGCTCCGACGAGGGCGACGGTGAAGTTGGCTTTGCCCTGTTTAATCGAAGCACCCGGCAAATCTACAGCGTAGACCCGGAAGTCCGGACTGTGTTAAGCATCGACGGGCAAGGGAAAACGCCCAAGACGCCACGACGTCTGGATATCAGTATAAAGCAGCATGTCGATTCAGAGTTTCCCCGTATTGCCGGCAAGGTGCCGGTCACCGTCGAGCTTAACGCAGGGGGTGAGCTGTGCGATTCAGCGGTTGTGATACCCGGTTTCCCGGGTCCGGCACGCGCAGCGTTCCAGGAATTTGCCCGGTCACTGGCGATTCAGCAGAAGCGTACTCTGGCTAATACGCCCAGCGAATACCAGACACCCTGTTTTCTGTCCCGCTATATCTATGCCGGGGATTTTTACCTGCAGCAGGGTGTGCCGTTACTGGAGTGGGATGGTAAGGGTAAGCGACGCGAATTGATTAATTTTCAGATCGGGGTCGGGCTGGATGAACATTTGTTTGAACTGCCGGAGGGGTTTGAAACTATCCGGGCAGGTGGTCAGCAGGGCGCACCCTGACAGCTCAGTGTTTGCAGACGCCGGCCCTGTGTGTCGGTAATCAGCACACTGCCTTTATCGTACCAGTCTCCCAGGACAATTCGGGTGGTTTCCCGGTTACCGATCCTGATAGCATGCCTGCCTGGACGGTGGGTGTGTCCATGGATGAGCAATTCCACCTGGTGCTGTTCGATAACGCGCACAACTTCGTCCTGGTTGACATCCATAATATCCTCCGCTTTCCCCTGGTTCGATTGTGCGCTGAGTTCCCGGGCCTGGGCTGCGATCTGCAAACGCTGGTCAACGGGAAGGACGCGCGCCTGTTGTTGCCAGGCCGGGTCGCGCACCCGGGCGCGAATCTGCTGATACTCGTGGTCGTCGACGCACAGCGAGTCACCGTGCATCAGCAGTGTCGGCGTGCCATGCAGATCAATGCACGTCGGGTCAGACAGCAGGATACAACCGGTTTCACCTGTAAAGGCGTCACCGAGCATGAAATCCCGGTTACCGTGCATCAGGTAGACCGGTGTTCCCGCATCGCAGCAGCCGCCGAGCGCCAGCTTGACGGCGTGATAGGCGGGCTCCGGATGATCGTCACCGATCCAGGATTCGAACAGGTCGCCCAGGATGTACAGGGCATCCGCCCGGCCTTGTTGTTGCTCTATAAATTTCAGAAAGCAGGCGATGATTGCCGGGCGCGAGGGGTGCAGATGCAGGTCAGAGATGAACAGCGTTGCCAAGAGGGTTCACCTGCCTATCGACTCCCTCCCCAATAGGGGGAGGGAGCCAATGGTTTAATCTTCGACTGTGACCTTTTCGATAATGACATCCTCGTCAGGGACGTCCTGGTGACCACCGTGTGTGCCGGTCGAAACCTTCTCGATATCCTGCACCACATCCAGACCTTCAACGACTTTGCCAAAAACAGTGTAACCCCAACCTTGCGGTGTTGGCGCGGTATGATTCAGGAAGTTGTTATTTTTGGTATTGATGAAGAATTGTGCCGTGGCCGAGTTTGGGTCGGATGTGCGTGCCATGGCGATGGTGCCCAGGTCATTTTTGAGGCCGTTATCGGCTTCATTCTTGATGGGGTCTTTGGCGGTTTTCTGGACCATGCCGGGTTCAAACCCACCGCCCTGGATCATGAAGCGCGGAATGACGCGATGAAAAATGGTGCCGTCATAGAAACCCGCCCTGGCGTATTCCACAAAGTTGGCTACGGTTGCGGGGGCCTTCTCGGCATCCAGCTCAAGAACAATGGTGCCTTTGTTGGTCAGCATACGCACGGTCACAGTGGAATCTCCTGTTGCGGTGGGTTCAGCTGCTCCGGAAGTAAAAGGTAAAACACAGAGCAACGTTGTAAAAATAAATCGATTGAGAATTTTCATGTGGATCCCGGGCTCCTTTTCGCCAGCGCCGTATCATATACCTGACCCGCCCGGGATTTCCATCGGTACTGGGCTGCTTCCCGCCGGACAGGGTAATTTTTGTTACCATGCGCGCCATTCCTGCAGCCGATCCGACCGGATATACCAATGGAGCCAGTGTCCATGTTGAAGCTGTTTAACAGCCTCACCCGAAAAAAAGAGGAATTTGTGCCGATCCAGCCCGGCAAAGTGCGCATGTATGTGTGCGGCATGACCGTGTACGACCTGTGCCACCTGGGGCACGCACGGGTACTGGTGGTATTTGACGTGATTGTCCGGCACCTGCGCAGCCTGGGGTATGACGTGACATACGTGCGGAATATTACCGATATCGATGACAAAATCATTGCCCGGGCGCAGGAGAACGGCGAGAACATTGCGGATCTGACCGAACGGTTTATCACGGCCATGCACGAAGATGCGGAGGCGCTGGGTGTGCTGCGGCCTGATTTCGAACCGCGCGCAACAGAGTCGATGGACCATATTCTGGGCATGATCGGGCGGCTGATGGACAACGGCTATGCCTACCAGGGTGAAAACGGCGATGTATTCTATGCGGTCGGAAAATTTGACGGCTACGGACAATTATCCGGCAAACGTATTGAGGAACTGCGTTCCGGTGCGCGTGTGGATGTCGATCAGGCCAAACGGGATCCTCTGGATTTCGTGCTGTGGAAATCCGCCAAACCGGGAGAGCCCGGCTGGCCATCCCCCTGGGGCGAAGGACGCCCGGGCTGGCATATCGAATGCTCGGCTATGTCCACCGACTGTCTGGGCAATCATTTTGATATACACGGCGGTGGTATGGATCTGCAGTTCCCGCACCACGAAAATGAGATCGCCCAGTCTGAGGCGGCGACCGGTGAGCACTTTGTCAATTACTGGATTCACAACGGGTTCGTGCAGGTTGATGAAGAGAAAATGTCTAAATCGCTGGGTAACTTTTTTACCGTGCGCGAAATTCTGCGACGCTACCAGGCAGAAGAGATACGCTACTTCATCCTTTCCAGTCACTATCGCAGCCCGCTGAACTACAGCGACGATAACCTGGATAAGGCGCGCGGCGCCTTGCAGCGCCTGTATACGGCACTGCGTGACGTTAGTGCCAGCGCTGACGCCGATCTGGAGCCTGCCTGCGAAGAGCGCTTCCAGGCGGCCATGAATGATGATTTCAATACACCGGAAGCCCTGGCCGTTTTGTTTGACCTGGCCCGTGCCCTGAACCGGGCCCGGGAGCAGGATAGCGGTAACGCCGCTCGCCTTGCGTATACGCTGTCAGAACTGGGTGGCCGGTTGGGGATATTGCAAATGGACCCGGCGTCCTATCTGCGTGGCCGGCAGGATGTCGACACGCAGGGAGCCGGCGATGCTGATATTGAAGCGTTGATCGCGCGCCGCGAGCAGGCGCGGACGGAGCGTAACTGGGAAGAAGCAGACCGTATCAGGGACCAACTGACCGGGCTGGGAGTAGTACTCGAAGATGCTGCGGGTGGCACCCTGTGGCGGCGCGAATAAGGGGAATTCTGATCAAAAACGTTGAACCGCCAAGACGCAAAGACCCCAAAGAAAAGCAAATTCTTTCTTGGCGATCTTTGCGTCTTGGCGGTTCAATGGCAATTGATTGATCGACGCTATCTGTCGTGCAGCGCTTCCGCTGCGTACAGGGTATTCTGTAGTAGTGTAGCCACGGTCATGGGGCCCACGCCGCCGGGTACCGGGGTAATCCATCCGGCTCTCTGCCGAGCGGTATCAAACACCACATCGCCAATCAGTCCCTTCCCGGTACGATGGATCCCGACATCAATAACAGTAGCACCTGGCCGCACCCATTCACCCGGCACCAGCCCCGGTTTACCCGCGGCAACCACCAGAATTTCGGCGCTACGTACATGGGCTTCCAGGTCTTTTGTGAAGCGGTGACAGCAGGTGACAGTAGCACCGGCCATGAGCAGTTCCAGCGCCATGGGCCGGCCGACATGGTTGGACACGCCCACTACCACAGCTTCCCGTCCGTAATAGGATTCATCGGTGCTGTCGAGCAGGGTGAGGATGCCGCGTGGCGTGCAGGGTCTGAGTTGCGGAATTCGCAACGCCAGACAGCCGATATTATAGGGGTGAAAACCGTCGACATCCTTGTCCGGACTGATGCGTTCGATAACCGTTTCGGAATTGATATGCGCGGGCAGAGGCAGCTGCACCAGGATGCCGTCAATTTCGGCGTCGCTATTCAGGGCATCGATAAGCTCCAGCAATTGTTGCTGGGAGGTATCTTCAGCGAGATCCCAGGAGCGGGATAACAGGCCGGATTCCTCGCAGGCGCGACGTTTGTTGCGCACGTAGATTTCAGATGCAGGGTCGCTACCGACCAGTATAACGGCCAGCCCTGGCGCGCATTTTCCGGATGCCAACCGTGTGTCGACACCCTGTTTGACCTGCTGTCGGGTAGCTGCGGCAACGGACTTGCCGTCAATGATGCGGGCGCTCATGGTGTGCTGGATCTGCTTGGTGCGAACGGGGCACGAATTTTCGCACGCAGCGCTGGAACGAACAAGCGAGGCTTGCTGAATCTGGTATAATTTTGCGCTCCGGATCGTTGACGCAATCAAGGTGTAAACGTATTATCGCCGGCCCGGCCCACCCTGGAATCAGGGTCGGTGTGAGTTCGGTCCCGGTACGGAGGAAATTTCGGGGTATAGCGCAGTCTGGTAGCGCGCCTGCTTTGGGAGCAGGATGTCGGGAGTTCGAATCTCTCTACCCCGACCACATTATTGGTGTCAACAGGGTAGTAACGGGCTGTATTTCAACATATTCGGCCCCGGTAGCTCAGTCGGATAGAGCAACGGCCTTCTAAGCCGTGGGTCAGGGGTTCGAATCCTCTTCGGGGCGCCAATGTAGTCAGGCGGCATTGCCGCACGCAAGACAGTTTTAATGGCGGGCGTAGCTCAGTTGGTAGAGTCCCGGATTGTGATTCCGGTCGTCGTGGGTTCGAGTCCCATCGCTCGCCCCAGTTTGGGGCCGTTAGCTCAGTTGGTAGAGCAGGAGACTCTTAATCTCTTGGTCGTAGGTTCGAGCCCTACACGGCCCACCATGTTTCAGCCCGCGTTCGATGCGGGTTTTTTATTTCCATATATCTTTCATGGTTATGCTCGTTTTTCCATTTCCGTATAATAGTCTGATAACGTTGCGGCTCGCCATAAAGGCGGTTGGGGTTAATCGCGAAAGTGGCGGAATTGGTAGACGCGCCGGATTTAGGTTCCTGTGGGGTAACCCGTGAGAGTTCGAGTCTCTCCTTTCGCACCAAAAAATCAGCTAATACAAGTAGTTGGAACGAATTAAAATAAAGATTGTGCTGGAAATTCAGGAATTACTAATAGTCAGATTGAGGAAATATCATGCAAGTCTCAGTTGAAACCACCAGCGGATTGGAGCGCCGTATGACGGTGCAGATACCCGCAGATCAGGTTGATCAGCAGGTTCAGGGAAAGCTGCAGGAGCTGGTACGAACCGTTCGGCTGGATGGATTCAGGCCCGGCAAGGTGCCGTTGAGTGTTGTCAGGAAGCGCTATGAAAGCCGGATTCGAGAGGAAACGGCAGGTGAGCTGATAGCCACCAGTTACGAAGAAGCGTTACAGCAGGAGAATCTGAAACCGGCCGGTGATCCCAGTATCGAACAGACCCGGAATCAGCCTGGCCTGGAGCTGGAATTCGTTGCCACGTTTGAGGTGTATCCGGACATCGAGCCACCCGAGATGAGCGATCTCACTATTGAGCGCCTGTCTGCCGAGGTGGGTGATAGTGACATCGACAACATGTTTGAAAAGCTTCGCAAACAGCGCGTTACCTGGACCAGGGTCGAACGTGCAGCTGAGCAGGGCGACCGCCTGGAAGTAGACTTTAAGGGCATGGTGGACAGTCAGCCCTTCGCGGGAAACGAGGCACACAAAGTCCCCCTGGAGCTGGGCAGCGATACCATGATTCCTGGTTTCGAAGAGCAGTTGGTCGGTGTCAGCGAGGGGGACAGGAAGACGATAGAGGTCAAATTCCCGGACGGCTATACCTCGACGGAAGTGGCCGGCAAAACCGCAACATTTGATGTCACCGTTCACAGTGTGGCTGTTGCCGAATTACCGGAAATCAACGATGATTTCGCCCGCGCCTTCGGCGTTGCTGACGGAGGCATAGATCAGCTTCGCGCCGAGGTTCGAAAGAATATGGAGCGCGAGCTGGAGGCGGCGATCAAGTCGAAGGTAAAGCAACAGGTATTCGATGCATTGCTGGGAAAAGTGAATGTTGATGTGCCTGCCTCACTGGTCGATAGCGAAATAGATGCCTTGATCAAGAAAGGCGAAGAGGGTGCCGATGCAGGGGGCGACCGCAGCCAGTTTGAGCAGGAGGCGCGCAGACGTGTTTCGCTCGGGTTGTTAATTGCGGAGGTCATTCAGCGAAACCAGTTGCAGGTCGACCCCGAGAGAGTGCGGGAAACCATCGAAAACCTGGCGCAGTCATACGAAAAGCCGGAAGAAGTGGTGCAGTGGTACTACAGCAATCAGGACATGCTGGCCGGTATTCAGACACTGATTATGGAAGATACGGTGGTTGAGTGGGTTACCGGTCAGGCAAAGGTTAATGAGAAGTCCACAACTTTTGAAGAAATTATTCAGACCTGACCAGAGTTTGTGACAAAAAGGAGGCGATAGATGTCAGATAGCAATGGTAAATATGGGGCAGGGGATGTACAGGCGTTGAACCTGGTCCCCATGGTCATTGAACAGACGGCGCGTGGCGAGCGATCCTACGATATCTATTCACGACTGCTCAAGGAGCGCGTGGTATTTGTAGTCGGTCCGGTCGAGGACTATATGGCCAACGTGATTGTTGCCCAGTTGCTGTTCCTCGAATCCGAGAATCCGGAGAAGGACATTCACCTGTATATCAATTCACCCGGTGGCTCTGTGACGGCGGGTCTGGCTGTTTACGACACCATGCAATTTATAAAAGCCGACGTCAGCACCATGTGCATCGGGCAGGCCGCCAGTATGGGTGCTGTGCTGCTGGCGGGTGGTGCCAAAGGCAAGCGGTATTGCCTGCCCCATTCGCGTATGATGATTCACCAGCCGCTGGGTGGCTTCCAGGGCCAGGCGAGCGATATAGATATTCACGCGCGCGAGATTCTCCTGGTGCGTGAGCGACTGAATGCCATTCTAGCGAATCACACAGGGCAACCGCTGGAAAAGATTCAGGCGGATACTGACCGGGATAATTTCCTTGGCGCAGAGGATGCCAGGGAATTCGGTCTGATCGACGAGATCCTGGTTTCCAGGAACGCAGAGGCGGAAAAAAGTTAAAAAACCGTAGATTGCCACCGGGAACCCTTGCCAGCCCGGTTTCTACGGTGTTGAATGGGAGCTGGCTATAATTTGTAACATCCTGAGTGTTCAGGTGATTACGGATCTGCCGCTGTTAGGGCTAAGTGAGGTACCGCGAGTCGGGGACAGCAATGAGTAACGATCGAAACGGAAAAAGCGACGACGGAAAGCTGCTTTACTGCTCTTTCTGCGGGAAGAGCCAGCATGAAGTGCGTAAGCTGATTGCCGGCCCGTCGGTGTTTATCTGCGACGAATGTGTCGAACTGTGTAATGACATCATCCGTGAGGAGATGCAGGAAAAAACTTCCAGCGGCAGCAACAAATTGCCCAAGCCCCAGGAGGTCAATGAAGTCCTGGACGAGTACGTCATCGGCCAGTCCAACGCAAAAAAAGTATTGTCAGTTGCAGTCTACAACCACTACAAACGACTGGAAGCCGGCCACAAGAAAGATGAGGTGGAGCTATCCAAGAGTAATATCCTTCTGATTGGTCCAACCGGGTGCGGCAAGACCCTGCTGGCCGAGACACTGGCGCGTATGCTTAATGTTCCATTCACCATCGCCGATGCGACAACGCTCACTGAAGCCGGTTATGTAGGCGAAGACGTTGAGAACATTATCCAGAAACTGCTACAGAAGTGTGACTATGATGTTGACAAGGCGCAGACCGGCATTGTCTACATTGATGAAATCGACAAGATTTCCCGCAAGTCGGATAATCCTTCCATTACACGCGATGTATCCGGTGAGGGTGTACAGCAGGCGTTGCTGAAACTCATCGAAGGTACCGTGGCATCGGTGCCTCCGCAGGGTGGTCGCAAGCACCCGCAGCAGGAATTCCTGCAAGTGGATACGTCCAATATCCTGTTCATTGTTGGCGGTGCGTTTGCGGGCCTGGAAAAAATTATCAAGGGCCGCTCCGAGAAGGGTGGCATTGGTTTTTCTGCCGAAGTCAAAACCAAGGCCGAGGAAGTCAATGTAGGCGAGGTCCTCTACGATGTGGAACCCGAGGACTTGATCAAGTTTGGGCTCATTCCCGAGTTCGTTGGTCGCCTCCCGGTGGTGGCGACGCTGGAAGAGCTCGACGAGGATGCCCTGGTCAGTATTTTGACTGAGCCCAAAAATGCGCTAACCAAGCAGTATGCGAAGTTATTTGAGATGGAAGGCGCGGAAATCGAGTTTCGTGAAGGAGCCCTCAGGGCCATCGCAAAAAAGGCCATGGAAAGAAAGACCGGTGCGCGAGGACTGCGCACCATCATGGAGCATGTGCTGCTGGATACCATGTACGAAATTCCTTCCCTGGACAGCGTCCAGAAAGTTGTTGTGGATGAGCGGGCTATTGCTGGTGAATCAGAGCCGTACCTGGTGTACGACTCGGAACAGGACCAGCTCGCGGCATCATCCGAATAGCGCCAATTCCGTTTACTCAAACTCGCCGCCCGGCATTGTAACGGTGCCCGTGTAAACGTTTGTATATCAGGAAATCGACTATACTTCAGGGCAAGTCCCCGGCTCTGTGCGCCTGTTGGTACGGGGCGGTGTGTGGCTCGCTTCTTGCAGTTTTTCAGGTGGGATAAAAACCGTCATTGAAATGTCTTATGGTTATCCCCATATCAAGCCAAAGAGTGCCCTGAGTTTCAGGCTCTCTTCGACCAGAACCGGATACGAGGTACTCCCAGATGGAGCAGAACGAAAACACCACTGAAGAAGAAAACAACAACACAACGGCTATCGTTCCAGTCCTGCCTCTGCGCGATGTTGTGGTCTATCCCCATATGGTCATACCCCTGTTTGTGGGCCGGGAAAAATCGATCCGGGCGCTGGAAGCTGCCATGGACGATGACAAGCGGATATTGCTGGTCGCGCAAAAAAGTGCAGAAGTGGATGATCCCCAGGTCGAAGACATTCATGAAATCGGCACCTTGTCGACAATTCTGCAATTGCTGAAATTGCCTGATGGAACGGTCAAGGTTCTGGTGGAAGGTGCCGAGCGGGCTTCTGTTGTGCAGTTTGAAACCACCGAGGAATTTTTCTCGGCGCGGATAGAGCAAAGAGGGAGCGTTGAACAGACCGGTGAGCGCGAGATTGAGGTGCTGATGCGCTCATTACTGACCCTGTTCGACCAGTATGTGAAGCTGAATCGCAAGGTGCCGCCGGAGATACTGACTTCGTTGTCGGGTATTGACGAGCCAGGTCGTCTTGCAGACACCATCGCTGCTCACATGGTGCTCAAGCTGGATGAAAAACAACGCATACTGGAAATCGAGAACATCTCTGAACGCCTCGAACACCTGATGGGTATCATCGAAGGTGAGATTGATGTGTTGCAAATCGAAAAACGTATCCGCGGCCGTGTAAAGCAGCAAATGGAAAAGAGCCAGCGCGAGTATTACCTTAACGAACAGATGAAAGCCATCCAGAAAGAACTGGGGGAGATGGATGACATTCCCAATGAAACAGATGAGCTGCAGGGAAAAATCGAAAAGGCGGGCATGAGCAAGGAGGCGAAGACCAAAGCCAATTCAGAGTTGAACAAACTCAAAATGATGTCCCCCATGTCTGCCGAAGCGACGGTAGTGCGTAACTACATCGACTGGCTGGTGAATGCGCCATGGAAAAAGCGCACCAGGATTCGCCATGACCTCACGCGTGCAGAGACCGTCCTCGATGAAGATCATTACGGACTGGACAAGGTCAAGGAGCGTATTCTGGAATACCTCGCCGTACAGCAGCGCGTACGCAAGTTGAAGGGGCCGATCCTGTGCCTGGTCGGACCTCCAGGTGTCGGCAAGACTTCACTGGGCCGGTCTATTGCGCGCGCAACCAATCGCAAATTCACGCGCATGTCGCTGGGTGGCGTACGCGATGAAGCGGAAATTCGTGGTCACCGGCGTACCTATATCGGTTCACTGCCGGGAAAGATAATTCAGAACCTTTCCAAGGTCGGTGTAAAAAATCCGCTGTTCCTGCTGGATGAAATCGACAAGATGTCCATGGACTTCCGTGGCGATCCCTCGTCGGCTTTGCTGGAAGTGCTCGATCCCGAGCAGAACAGCACCTTTGGTGACCATTACCTGGAAGTGGAATTTGATCTCTCTGACGTGATGTTTGTTGCGACTTCGAACTCGCTGAATATACCCGGGCCACTGCTGGATCGTATGGAAGTCATTCGTATTCCAGGATATACAGAAGATGAGAAGGTTAATATCGCTACTCGATATCTGCTGGAAAAGCAGATCAGGAATAATGGTTTGAAGGAAGGCGAGCTTTGCATAACCGATGAGTCGATTCTCGATATCGTTCGTTACTATACTCGTGAGGCGGGTGTGCGAAATCTGGAGCGAGAGATTGCCAAAATTTGCCGCAAGGTGGTCAAGGAGCTGCTCCTCAACAAGGATGGCGAAACTCTTACTGTATCGCCGTCGAACCTCGAGAAATATCTTGGTGTGAAACGCTTCCGTTATGGCCGGGCTGAAAAGCATGATCAGATCGGGCAGGTAACCGGCCTGGCATGGACCGAAGTGGGTGGGGAACTGCTCAGTATTGAATCGACGATTGTGCCCGGTAAAGGACGCCTGATTCACACCGGGCAGTTGGGTGAAGTCATGCAGGAATCCATCCAGGCTGCGACCACCGTGGTACGCAGCCGTGCTGAAGCGCTGGGTATCGAAGAGGATTTCTATCAGAAGTACGATATCCATGTACACGTACCCGAAGGCGCTACGCCGAAGGATGGACCCAGCGCAGGTGTCGGGATGTGTACCACACTGGTGTCTGCTTTAACCCGCATCCCGGTGCGCGCTGATGTCGCCATGACCGGTGAAATCACGCTGCGTGGTGAAATTTTACCCATAGGTGGTTTAAAGGAAAAATTGCTGGCTGCGCACCGCGGAGGGATTACCACGGTTTTGATCCCGGAGGAGAATCGAAAGGATTTGGCGGAAATTCCTGAAAACGTCAAAGAAAAACTTGATATACTGCCCGTGAAATGGATTGATGAAGTGCTGGAGCTGGCCTTGCAACATGCCCCTGTACCGCTGTCCGGCGAAGGTAAAACGGAAGCAAAAGCAAAGGGAAAGAGCAAGCCGGTTGGCAAGACCAAGACCCTCAGAACACACTAGAATCATTCCTGATCTGCCCTCGAACCGGCGCAATTGATATTTTTTACGCCGGTTCGAGGGCTTTTTATTTGACGTATCACGAGCCTGCTTGGTATAAAGCCCGGCACAGGTTCGGGGGTTCCGGGCAAATCGCCTTTATATTTTGGGATTTGGTTACTATTTAGTCAGCCCCGCACACTTTATTTTCCACACATTTAAGATACATTAAATTCAATAATCGAGGGTCGCACTCCTATGAATAAAGCCGAGTTAATAGATGCAGTCTCCAGTTCCACAGATCTTTCCAAAGCAGATGCAACCCGGGCAGTCGATGCAGTGATTGATACCATCACCGAAACTCTCCGCGGTGGTGATTCTGTCACCCTGGTCGGGTTTGGTACCTTCGAGGTTCGTTCGCGCGCCGCCCGCGCCGGCCGTAACCCCCAGACCGGTGAAACTATTCAGATCAAGGCCTCCAAAGCACCGGCCTTCAAGGCTGGCAAAGCATTTAAGGATGCCGTAAACTAGCGCGCTTCCCTGGGGTGCTTAGCTCAGCTGGGAGAGCGTCGCCCTTACAAGGCGAATGTCGGGGGTTCGATCCCCTCAGCACCCACCAAGGTTTTGGAGTGGTAGTTCAGCTGGTTAGAATACCGGCCTGTCACGCCGGGGGTCGCGGGTTCGAGTCCCGTCCACTCCGCCACCTTAGAGAACGGGCGTCCAGCGGGACGCCCGTTTTTTATTTGCGCACGGTACAATGGGCGCAGCGGCTTTATTGAATAATGTACGAAACAGGATAAGTCATCATGTTGCAGACACTGCGCGAAAAGGTCATGGGGGGGTTAGGCTGGTTTATTATTGGCCTGATCATTATCACCTTTGCCCTGTTTGGCCTCGGCTCATATTTGCAGGACCATTCCCGGGCATATGCCGCAACCGTGAACGGTGTTGAAATAACAGATCAGGAACTTCAGCGGGCCTACCAGCAACTGCGTGCGCAGACGGAACAAAGGATGGGCGACGCCTTTAACCCGCAGCTGATTGATGAAAGTTTACTTAAACAGCGTGCCTTGAATTCGCTGATTCAGGATCAGCTGTTATATCAGGCAGTGAAAGCCGGAGACTTCGTAATCAGTGATCAGCTGCTTGCCGCGAGGCTACACGCGACCCCCGGATTTCAGGTTGACGGAAAATTTTCAGAACAGCGTTACCGGGAGCTTCTGGCGCAACAGCAGCGGACGCCCGGCGGGTACGAACCGGTCCTCAGACGGGAAATGCAAGTGGAGCAGTTGCTTGCCGGATTTTCCGGGACAGTATTTGTTACTCGTGCAGAGCTGGAACGGTCCTATCAATTGCTGCAACAGACGCGTGACTTCAGCTACCTGGTGGTGGCGTCAGATTCATTTCTGAAAACTGTAAAAGTCAGTGATGAACAGATTGAGGCGTATTACAAACAGCACAGCAAAGAGTTTATTGTTCCCGAGCGCGTGCGCCTGGCTTATTTGCGTCTTAGCGGTGCGGAGCTCGGCAAGGATCTGAAAATCGAAGAAGATGAGCTGCTGGCTCATTACGAGGAACAAAAGCAGGCGCTTCTTACCCAGGAGCAGAGACGAGCCAGCCACATCCTGATCAAGGTTGCCGCAGATGCTGATGAGAATGCAATACAAAAAGCAAAGGTAAAAGCCGAAGATGTTTTAAAACAAATTCGTGCAGGTGGTGATTTTGCGGAACTCGCCAGGAAGTACTCAGATGATCCCGGTTCCGCAGCACAGGGTGGCGATCTGGGATTTTTTGCGCGTGGTGTCATGCTACCGGAGTTTGAAGATAAAGTATTCAGCCAGAAAGTGGGTGATGTATCGGAGCCGGTTAAAACGCAGTTCGGATTCCACATCATAAAACTTGCTGAAATACAGGGCAGTGAGATTCCCTCGCTTGAGCAGGTGCGGACAGAACTGACTGACGAACTCAAGCAACATCACGCGGACGATCTGTTCTACGAACAGCTGGAGTTGTTAACCGATTTGAGTTATGAAAATCCGGATTCACTGGGTGCCGCTGCCGAAGCACTGGGGATGGAGGTGCAGACCACTGACTGGATAACAGCAGATGCCGGTACCGGTATCGCTGAAAATCCCAAAGTGCGTGCAGCCGCTTTCAGTGACGATGTCCTGGAAGCAGGAAACAATAGTGAGCCGATTGAAGTTGACAGCAGTGAAGCTATTGTGGTGCGGGTTGAAGAACATGAGGCGAGCCATCCGCAGCCCCTGGAATCAGTAAGGGAAGCAGTTATCGCGGCCTTGAAGAAGAAGCTGGTGGCCGAGAGTGCGGCAGAAAAAGGCGAAGCGCTGCTGAAAAAGCTGGAACAGGGCGCCACACCGGAACAACTGAGTGATCAGGACGCTATAACTTTTCATAAAGCAGAAGGCGTAACCCGTGCGGCGCCCGGGCAAAGACCTGAAGTTGCGCGTATGGCATTCAGGATGAAGCGTCCTGCAGAGGGTGCAAGTAACGACAGGGGGTTTCAGTTGGGAAATGGTGACTACGCCGTAGTGCAGTTGACCCGGGTGAGTGATGCGGATCCTGCGATTATGGACGAGAAAACCCGTATTGGACTTGAGCGTGGCTACGAAAACATGAGCCGCTCACTGGCGCAGTCAGCCCTGGTTGCAGGTTTGCGCGCACAGGCAACCATCATTATTCCGGAAGAGCAACAACCGTAAACCGGCTCGTGCCTTCAGCTATGCACATTAAGCTCCACTGGCAGATTCTGATTGCGCTTGTTCTGGCGGTGATTGCCGGGCACCTGAGCGGTATGGAAGGCGCTCTCTTCGGTGTTGTGCTCTATCCGGTTTATGCGTTCATTGGAACCCTGTTCCTGAATGCGTTGAAGATGATAATAGTCCCGCTGATCATGTCGTCTATTATCATCGGTGTTTCCAGCGTCGGTGGGTCACATGGCCTGGGGCGGTTGGGTGGCAAGACCCTGCTGTATTACCTCACTACAAGTTTTTTGGCTATTGTGACCGGATTACTGTTCGTGAACCTGTTGAATCCGGGCATTATTAACGGGCAGCCTGCGGGGGCGGTGATGGGCCTGAGTCTGCAGGCAGCTGACCAGGTTGCGGGCCAGCTGCAAGGGAAATCGGTTGCCGATCTGAGCGGCGTATTCCTGAGCATGGTGCCACCCAATATTGTAGCCGCTGCAGCTGACGGTCAGATGCTGGGGTTGATCTTCTTCAGCCTGTTGTTCGGGTATTTCATGACCCGCATCGACAAGGACAACGGCAATGTACTGCAGCGCTTCTGGCAGGGCATCGCCGACGTCATGATGGGCATTACCGGTTTTGTTATGAAATTTGCGCCGCTGGGTGTTTTTGGCCTGGTGGCGAAGACGGTGGCCGGCATTGGTCCCGACCAGCTCGATGAGCTGGCGATTTCACTGGGCACCTTTACCCTGACTGTCCTGCTGGCGCTGGCGGTGCATGTGCTGGTGACTCTGCCCCTCCTGCTCGCCCTTGTGGCCAGGGTAAAGCCGACGCTGCACTACAAGGCCATGATGCCGGCCCTGCTGACGGCTTTCTCGACAGCATCTTCTTCTGCGACCCTGCCACTGACCATGGAGTGCGTACAGGACAATGCCAGGGTTTCCAGCCGTACTTCCAGTTTTGTGTTGCCGCTGGGTGCAACGGTGAACATGGACGGAACAGCGCTGTATGAGTGCGTGGCAGCGATATTTATCGCCCAGGCTTACGGTATTGAGCTGAGTTTCACAACCCAGTTCATTGTAGTGCTGGTAGCCCTGTTGACCTCTATCGGTGTTGCCGGAATTCCTGCTGCGAGCCTGGTGGCGATTACCATAATTCTTAGCACTATCGGGCTCCCTGTAGAAGCAATTGGTCTGATACTGGCGGTAGACCGGATACTGGATATGTTCCGCACCTCGGTGAATGTTTTCAGTGATTCATGCGGTGCGGTTATTATCGCGAAAAGTGAAGGCGAGCAGGGTATTCTTAAAGGCTAGAACCGCCACAGAGGTGGACGTCAACCTATCGGCGGCATGCCTGTTGTGTTGTAACCTGCATCCACATAGGTCACTTCACCGGTGATTCCCGATGCCAGGTCCGAACACAGGAAGGCTGCCACGTTGCCCACTTCCTCTATGGTGACATTGCGGCGCAACGGCGCGGTGTCTTCCATCAGTGTCAGCATTTTACGGAAATTGGTGATGCCTGCCGCTGCCAGCGTTCTGATCGGACCGGCAGAGATAGCGTTTACACGAATCCCGTCCGGCCCCAGGCTCTGGGCCATATAGCGCACATTGGCTTCCAGGCTGGCTTTGGCCAGGCCCATGACATTGTAATTGGGCATGGCCTTTTCGGCGCCGTAATAGCTCAGCGTCAACAGCGACCCGTCGCGGCCCTCCATCATGCGGCAGCCCGACTTCGCCAGCGCGGAAAAGCTGTAGGAACTGATTTCGTGGGCAACACGGAAACCCTCGCGGCTGACGGATTCGAGATAATCGCCTTCCAGTTCGGCGCGCGGTGCGTAGGCCACTGAATGGACAATAATATCGAGGCCGTCCCAGTAGTTGTCGAGGTGGTCAAAGACCGCGTCAATCTGTTCATCGCTGGTGACATCGCAGGGTACGGTGATTTCAGTGCCGCACTCACCGGCCATTTTTTCCACCCGGTCACGCAGTTTCTCGTTCTGGTAGGCAAAGGCAAGTTCAGCGCCTTCGCGCTGCATGGCCCTGGCAATGCCCCAGGCGATAGACCGGTTGCTGGCGAGTCCTACGATGAGCGCGCGTTTGCCGCTTAGAAATCCCATAGCTGCATCTGACCTCTGAATGTAATGATTTGATGGCGGTAAGGTACCGGAAAAACGTCCATACTGGAAGGGTCTGTGAAACTGGTCGGTCGGGCTCTATAATGCAGCCTCATGCGTGCGCCGGACCTGCTGTTCAACCGCTCGATCCCGTTTGTCAAATGGATGCTGTTCATTGTGACGGTTCTGGCGACCGTGGCCTGTAGTGACCAGCCCTGGAACAGTCCCTATCCGCCCGATCAGGCGGGACAGAACATTCTCTATTCTTCATTCGCATCGCGTCCAAACCACCTGGACCCGGCGCGTTCCTATGCTTCTAACGAAGTGGTGTTTAACGGCCAGATTTACGAGCCGCCGCTGCAATATCATTTTCTCAAACGTCCCTATCAACTGGAACCGCTCACCGCCACACGGATGCCCGAAGCGTACTATCTGGATGAAGCGGGCCAACGCCTGCCGGACGGCGCCGGCGAAGAGGAAATCGCCTACAGCGTCTATGATATCGAAATTCAGAAAGGCATTCGTTACCAGCCACACCCGGCATTTGCCAAAGACAAACGGGGCCGGTATCTCTATCACGCATTGCGTGAACAGGATCTGGATTCAGTGACTACACTGTCTGATTTCCACGAAACCGGTAGTCGTGAGCTGGTCGCAGCGGATTATGTGTACCAGATAAAGCGCCTGGCACACCCACGGCTCAACTCGCCGATATTCGGTCTGATGTCGGAGTATATTGTCGGTCTGAAAGACTATGCAGCGACGCTGAAGCAGGTTCTGGAAGAAGAAGGCACAGAAGCATCGCAGCCACGCTACCTCAACCTTGCTGATTACCCGCTGGCCGGTGCGCAGGTGCTGGATCGTTACCGTTATCGCATCAAGGTGCGCGGAAAATATCCGCAGTTCCAGTACTGGCTGGCGATGCCGTTTTTTGCGCCACTGCCGTGGGAAGCCGACCTGTTTTATTCGCAGCCGGGGATGAAAGAGCGCAACATCACCCTGGACTGGTATCCCGTTGGTACCGGCCCCTATATGCTGACCGTCAATAATCCCAACCGGCAGATGGTGCTGGAACGCAACCCGAATTTTCGTGGTGAGCTGTATCCGCGGGAAGGTGGTCCCGGTGATGCGCAGGCAGGATTTCTTGAAGATGCCGGGCAACGGATGCCTTTTATCGACAAAGTGGTCTACAGCCTGGAAAAGGAGGCGATTCCTACCTGGAACAAGTTTCTGCAAGGCTATTACGATGTGTCCGGCATCAGCTCTGACAGTTTTGATCAGGCCGTACAGATTGGCTCCGGAGGTGACATAGCGCTGACCCCGGAGATGCGGGACAAAGGTATTCACCTGAACACCGCCGTATCCACGTCGATCTTTTACATGGGTTTTAATATGCTCGACCCGGTGGTTGGTGGTGACAGCAAACGGGCACGTCTGCTGCGGCGCGCTCTGTCGATCGCCATGGACTACGAAGAGTACATATCGATTTTCCGCAATGGACGCGGTATACCCGCGCAGAGTCCCCTGCCGCCAGGGATTTTCGGATTTATAGATGGCAGGGAAGGTGTAAATACCTACTTGTATGACTGGACGGCGCAGGGCCCGCAGCGCAAGCCGATTGCAGAGGCACGCAGGCTGCTGGCAGAGGCGGGGTATCCGAACGGCAGAAATGTAGCGACCGGGAAGCCACTGGTCCTCTACTTCGACACAACCGGTGGAACGCCGGATTCCTCGGCGCAGCAGAACTGGATACGAAAACAGTTTGCCAAACTCGATATCCAGTTGCAGATCCGCAATACGGATTACAACCGTTTTCAGGATAAAATGCTGAAGGGTACCGCGCAGATTTTTCAGTGGGGCTGGAATGCGGACTACCCGGATCCGGAAAACTTTCTTTTTCTTCTGTACGGGAAGAACGGCAAAGTTGAGCATAATGGGGAAAATGCGGCCAACTACAAAAACGAGGAATTCGATCGCCTGTTCGAACAAATGAAGAACATGAAAAACGGACCCGGGCGGCAGACCGTGATCAATCGTATGGTGGAAATCCTGCGTAAAGATGCGCCCTGGGTATTTGGATTTCACCCGAAAGATTTTGTCCTCTACCATGACTGGTATCACAACGCCAAATCGAATCTGATGGCAAATAACACCCTCAAGTACAAGCGTATCGATCCACAGTTGCGCGAACGGCAACGGGAAGCCTGGAATCATCCTGTAGTCTGGCCACTGGGGTTGATACTGCTGTTATTGGTTGTCTCGGTGATCCCGGCCTACATTGGCTACCGCCGGCATGAAAGACAGCAGGGCCGGGCGGTAAACAGCTGATGCTTGCCTACATCATTCGCCGGACCCTGTATGCGATCCCCATCCTTATCGGCGTTAACCTGCTTACTTTTGTCCTTTTCTTTGTGGTGAATACACCGGACGATGTGGCGCGTATGCACCTGGGTGCGAAGCGTGTAACACCGGAGGCGATCGAGCAATGGAAACAGGAACACGGCTATGATCAGCCGCTGTTGTATAACCGGAAAGCCAGTGGTGTCGCTAAGGTAACGGATACGATTTTCTACAACAAATCCATGCGTCTGTTTGCCTTCGATTTTGGTTCATCAGATGCCGGCAGGGATATCGGTGAAGATATCAGCCAGCGCATGTGGCCCAGTCTCGCCATAGCCCTGCCGACACTGCTGATTGGCTTGTTAGTGAATATCAGTTTTTCCATGCTGCTGGCGTTTTTCCGCGGCACCTACCTGGATCTTTCCGGGGTGATGCTGGCCGTTGTCCTGATGTCTGTTTCAAGCCTGTTTTATATTATCGGTGGACAATACCTGTTCAGTAAATTACTGCACCTGGTTCCTGTTTCAGGCTACGAGTCCGGTATGCAGGCCTGGCGATTTGTTTTGTTGCCGGTGGCAATCGGTGTATTTTCAGGTATCGGCGCCGGAAGTCGCTGGTACCGCACCTTTTTCCTGGAAGAGGTTAATCGCGATTACGTGCGTACTGCCCGTGCCAAAGGCCTGCCGGAAGCCCGCCTCCTGTTCCGGCATGTACTAAGGAATGCCATGGTGCCGATTCTGACCGGCATTGTTGTAATACTCCCCACGCTGTTTATGGGCAGTCTGATTATGGAATCCTTCTTTGGTATTCCAGGGCTTGGCAGTTACACCATAGAAGCCATACAAACGCAGGACTTTGCCATTGTGCGCGCTATGGTGTTCCTGGGTTCAGTGCTATACATCCTGGGCCTGCTGCTGACAGACATTTCCTACACACTGGTAGATCCAAGGATCCGACTGTCATGATCCAGCACGTGTTTCTGTGGACCGATACGCTGATCTTTATATTGCTTGTCGCGGTGCTGGGTTTCGCCTGGTTTGCGCGCAACAAGGAACACCTGCGCGCGCCCTGGCGGGAAGTGGTGCGCAGTCGTATGGCGGTTGCATCGTTGGTGGTGTTAAGCATTTACACGATTACCGGCCTGCTGGATTCGGTACACTTCCGTAAAGCGCTGCCGACGCAGGAAGGGCAGCAGGAAGTCCAGTATTCGGGTGATGTATTGAGCGTGCTCGATACGCTGCTGGGGCCGATGCGAACCCAGGATGAAAAAACCTACTCTGCGCCTTTTGCAGCCTATCTGTATGCCAGGGAAACGGTGACCGGTGCGGATGGTGAAAAACTCAGGATATTCCCGCGCCTTGAATATGGTGGTGCCGGACTGACGGATCCGGCAACGCAGAAAGGTGCAGATATTGCCCGACGTACAGTAACCGCGCTGGCCGAAGCGGTGGCGGTTCTTTTATTGCTCTACGGGATGCTGGGTTTGCGCCTGGCCAGTAAATGGCGGCAGTCGTGGATGTCAGCGCTGGGCGCTATAGCGAAGGGTACGTCCGATGTGCCCTGGCGTACCGCCCTGTTGACCCTTGGTGTTTTCGTGTTGCTGATTGCGTTGGTGGTCAACCTGTCCGGCGCCTATCATCTTCTTGGTACTGACAAGGTTGGCCAGGACGTGTTGTACCAGACCATAAAAAGTATCCGTACCGGTCTGGTGATCGGGACCCTGACGACCCTGGTCATGCTACCGTTTGCGGTATTCCTCGGCATGATGGCAGGTTACTTCCGCGGCTGGGTGGACGATGTCATCCAGTACATCTATACCACACTCAACTCGATCCCGGGCGTACTGCTGATTGCCGCAGCGGTGATGATGATGCAGGTCTACGTAGCCAACCACCCCGAGCTGTTCGAGACCATGGCGGAACGCGCCGACATTCGCTTGCTGTTCCTGGTCCTGATTCTAGGCATTACCAGCTGGACCGGACTGTGCCGTCTGCTGCGTGGTGAAACCCTGAAACTGCGTGAGCTGGATTATGTACAGGCCGCTGATGCTTTCGGCGTAGCGAAGTCCAGTATTCTGGTGCGTCACCTGTTGCCCAACCTGATGCATCTGGTAATGATCGCCGTGGTCCTCGATTTCAGCGGCCTGGTGCTGGCCGAGGCTGTGCTGTCGTATGTCGGAGTTGGTGTCGACCCCACCACTCAAAGCTGGGGTAACATGATTAACCGGGCACGCCTGGAGATGGCGCGGGAGCCGATGGTGTGGTGGTCGTTGCTGGCCTCGTTCAGTTTCATGTTTACCCTGGTGCTGGCGGCAAACCTGTTTTCCGATGTGGTCCGGGACGCCTTTGATCCACGTTTACGGGCACAACGATAAATCATGAGTGAAACGCTGTTACAGGTGAAAGAACTAAGCGTCCGGATCGGCACCGGGGATAGCGCCATTCGCCCCGTGGATGCCGTCAGTTTTGAGATCAGACGCGGCGAGACATTCGCTTTACTGGGCGAGTCAGGTTGCGGTAAATCCATGACCGCGCTGGCGCTGTTGCGCCTGTTGCCGCAACCTGCCGGCGAAATTGTCGGTGGCTCCGTGCGACTGAGCGGTGAGGAACTGTTGTCACTGCCCGAAAACGGCATGCGTGCGGTGCGTGGCGGCCGAATCGCCATGATATTCCAGGAGCCGATGACATCGCTGAACCCGGTGATGACTATCGGCGACCAGATCTCGGAAAGCCTTGAGCAACACAAGGGTCTGCGCGGCGCGCAGGCGCGGCGACGGGTAGTGGAACTGCTGGACGATGTCGGTATCCCCGACGCCGCACACCGTTACGGCGAATACCCGCACCAGTTATCCGGCGGCATGAAGCAGCGCGTCATGATCGCTATAGCACTGGCTGGTGACCCTGACCTGTTGATCGCCGACGAACCGACCACTGCGCTGGACGTTACTATCCAGGCACAGGTGCTGGAGCTGATCAGGAACCTGCAAAAAAAGCACGGTATGGCGGTGCTGCTGATCACACACGATCTTGGTGTAGTCTCGGAGATGGCCGATCGCATCGCTGTCATGTATGCCGGTCAGCTGGTTGAACAGGCCCCGCGCAAACTCTTTTTCGGGCAGGCACAACACCCCTACAGCCATAAACTGTTTGCCGCGCTTCCAGATGCCAGTAAACGCGAGGAACGGCTGACCGTTATTCCCGGCACCGTGCCACTGCTTAACCAGACATTTTATGGCTGCCGTTTTGCCGATCGTTGTGAACGTGCCTGGGATATCTGCCGAGGTCAGGTGCCGGACTGGTTCGAAACTTCACCGGAGAAAGGTGAGGCGCCTGGGGTGCAGGGCGTGCGTTGTCACCTGGCTGACCCGACACTTTCGGCGCCGACAGACCGGACGGTGGTGGATGATACAGCAGCACAACCCGCCCGAACCGCACCGGCGCCACAAAACGTGTTGCTTGAGGTCGATGGACTGAAGGTTCATTTCCCCATTCATAAAGGTTTGTTCAAGCGTGTCGTCGGTCAGGTACGTGCGGTGGACGGTGTCAGTATGTCGATCGCCGGGGGCCAAACCCTGGCGCTGGTGGGCGAATCCGGTTGCGGCAAAACTACGGTCGGCAAGGGTATCCTGCAACTGCTGAAAACTACCGCCGGCAGCGTGCGTTTTAAGTCTGTCGAACTGACCCGACTGACAAGCAAGGCACTGCGCAGCCGGCGCTCGGATTTCCAGATCATCTTCCAGGATCCGTATTCCTCCATGAATCCACGCATGAGCGTCGTGGACATTATTGAGGAGGGGATGATCGCCCAGCGCATCGGTAGCAACGCACAACAACGCCGGCATCGCGCGCAGGATTTGTTGCGACAGGTCGGATTGCGGCCCGAACACATACACCATTACCCGCACGAGTTCTCCGGCGGCCAGCGCCAGCGTATCTGTATCGCACGGGCGCTGGCTGTCAATCCACAACTTATTATCTGCGACGAACCTACCAGCGCACTGGATGTTTCGGTGCAGGCACAGATTCTCAATCTATTACAGGATTTGCAGCGTGAACTGGGACTCTCGTTCCTGTTTATTACCCATGACCTGTCTGTCGTATCCTATATAGCCGACCGGGTAGCCGTCATGTATCTCGGTCGCATTGTGGAGGAGGGGGACGTCAATGAGGTGTTGGAAGATCCAAAACATCCCTATACCCAGGCCCTGCTTTCAGCAGTTCCGCGCATTGATGGTGAGAGTGAGCGCAAGGTCATTCGTCTGGAAGGTGATTTGCCATCACCGTCAAATCCACCGCAAGGTTGCCACTTCCATCCACGCTGCCGACAGGCCAGGCCTGAATGCAGAAAAAGTTATCCAAAGGTGACGCGCCTGTCGGAAACCCGTCTGGTCCGGTGTCACCTGATGGACAGTCAGGTAAAATAGCCGACGTGGAAAAGACCCTGTATCTTGTTCGGCATGCAAAATCCTCCTGGGGGGAACCGGGGCTTGCGGATATTGACCGACCGCTGAACAAGCGTGGTTGCCGTGACTGTCAGGACATGGGGGCCAGGTTGAAAAAACACGGGCGAATGCCCGATTTGATTGTGTCGAGTCCCGCCAATCGTGCGCTTGCAACGGCTCGCTGCATCGCACAGCAGTTACACTATCCCGAAGCGGATATCGTTACAGTAAAGAATGCGTACTGTTCCGGCACCGGCGCCCTGGTCGATATTCTGCAGCGGCTGGACGAACGCAATACAGCCGTCATGCTGGTTGCACATAATCCGGATATGACCGGGCTGGTGGATACACTGTGTGGCCCTGTTATCAGCGATATGCCGACCTGTGCAATTGCAATGGTCAGGCTGGAAATAGATCACTGGTCGCAAGCCGGTACAGTCGTCAGTGAGCTGACAGATTACGATTTTCCGAAAAAGAGTAATACCCCTTAACCCATTGAACCGCTAACACGCAAAGAAAACAGGTTCTTTCCTGGCGATTCAAAGGCATTTAATCTGAAGCTTGCAGGAGCGGCCTCATTGGCCGCGATGGCGTGCCACAATAATCGCGCCGAAGGGCGGTGCTCCTACTTCTGCAATCCGTAGCGCATGTCGGGGAATTGCGCCGCCGACAGCGTGTTAAACTGCCGAAAATTTTTCCAGAGAGCAGGCAACAATGACCAGTAAATCCTTTCACCCACCGGCACGCACCCTCATGGGTCCGGGCCCGTCTGACGTCAATCCGCGCATCCTGGAGGCCATGTCACGTCCCACCATCGGCCATCTGGACCCGGCGTTTGTGGGCATGATGGACGACATGAAAGGCCTGTTGCGCTATGCCTTCCAGACTGAGCACGAGTTGACAATGCCGGTTTCCGCGCCGGGTTCGGCAGGTATGGAGACCTGCTTCGTCAATCTGGTTGAGCCGGGAGACAAGGTGGTGGTGTGCCGGAACGGCGTGTTCGGTGGCCGCATGAAGGAGAATGTGGAACGCAGTGGTGCGACGCCGATTATGGTCGAGGACGAATGGGGAAAGGCGGTCGATACCAACAAGGTCGACGAAGCGCTGAAAGCCAATCCGGACGCCAGGGTGCTGGCCTTCGTGCACGCCGAAACCTCAACCGGCGCGCTGTCGGATGCAAAAACGCTGGCCGAAATCGCGCATAAGCACGATTGCCTGATCATTGCCGATTGCGTTACGTCGCTGGCTGGTTCACCACTCAAGGTGTCGGAGTGGGGGCTGGACGCCGTGTATTCCGGTAGCCAGAAGTGTCTCTCCTGTACACCGGGCCTGTCACCCGTCACTTTCAGTGAACGCGCTGTCGAAGTGATCAAGAGCCGTAAAAGCAAAGTGCAAAGCTGGTTCCTCGATCTGAACCTGGTGCTGGGCTACTGGGGTGGTGGTGGCAAGCGTGCCTACCATCATACGGCGCCGATCAATGCCCTGTATGGTTTGCACGAAGCACTGGTGCTGCTGGAAGAGGAAGGCGTCGAAAATGCCTGGCAGCGTCACAATGATAACCATGTGGCGCTGCGTGCCGGTATCGAAGCGCTGGGCCTGTCGTTTGTGGTCGACGAAGCGGACCGGCTGCCACAATTAAACTCGGTTACCATTCCTGACGGTGTTGACGACGCCAGCGTACGTGCACGTTTACTGAATGAATACAGTCTGGAAATCGGTGCGGGTCTCGGGCCGATGGCCGGCAAGATATGGCGTATCGGTCTGATGGGATACGCGAGCAACCAGCGCAATGTGTTGCTGTGTCTGGGTGCACTGGATGCGGTGTTATCGGATATGGGGGCGTCGGTTACAGCAGGTGTGGCAGTGGAAGCTGCAATGAAGGTGTATGTTCGTAGCTGATCAGGAGGGAGAGCATAAAAAGGGTGAACTCCTTTTTGTCCTGATTTGACCCAGGACTACCATTCATGCATAAATTTCAGATATTTCACTTTACGGGGCCACTGTTCCGGAAATTAATTGCGCAGCCAGGTCAAAAGTATAAACACCGTTGAGCGTTTCACCTTTTTCCGTCGCGTAAA
>CAJXFW010000011.1 GCA_913053655.1 uncultured Thiogranum sp.
CGGCTTCGGCCAGCAGTACATTCATGTGTCCCGGCATACGGCCGGCGACCGGGTGGATGGCGAATTTGACGGTAACGCCGCGCTTTTCCAGCAGCTGGGCGAATTCCCAGACCTTGTGCTGTGCCTGCGCAACAGCCATGCCATAACCCGGTACGATGATGACTTTGTCGGCATAAGCCATCATGACGGCAGCATCCGTGGCGTCGATTTCTTTCATAGCACCGTCGGCGTCTTCCTGTTCGGCGCCTGCGCCGGCACCGGAACCAAAGCCGGAAAACAGCACGTTGGATATGGGACGGTTCATGGCTTTCGCCATCAACTGGGTGAGCAGGGTGCCGGCTGAACCTACCACGGTGCCGGCGATAATCATGGCCGCATTGCCCAGCACGAAACCTTCAAGGGCGACGGCCAGGCCGGTGAGGGCGTTGTACAGGGAGATGACCACCGGCATGTCAGCGCCGCCGATGGGCAGTGTCATCATCACGCCGAACAGCAGGGCCAGCCCAAAGAACACCAGGATGCTAAAGCCGGAAGGCTGGTCGGCGCCCATTAGCAGCAAGCCGAAGATCAGCACCCCGGCAAATACCAGCAGGTTGAACAGTTGTTGACTCCTGAACACCAGCGAGCGTTTCATGAGGCCCTGCAATTTGGCAAACGCCACCATGGAACCGGAGAAGGCGATTGAACCGATCATGGCGCCGATAACAGCCAGAATCTGGAAGGTTGAGGAATAAAACTCACCACCCATCAGTTCCACCGCGGCGATAGCCGCAGCAGCGCCGCCACCCATACCATTATAGATAGCAATCATCTGTGGCATGTCGGTCATGGCGACTTTTTTCCCGGTGTACCAGGCCAGCCCGCCACCGATGGCGATGGCCAGTATCATCCAGCCGAAGTTGTGCAGGCCCGGGGTGGCGAAGGTGATCAGGGTGGCGACCAGCATGCCGGCGCCCGCCCAGACAATGCCATCACGGGCTGTTACCGGCGAACTCATGCGCTTCAGGCCGAGGATGAACAGTGCAGCGGCCAGGAAATAGCTGATGTTGATCAGGGGGCTCATCTATTTGGCCTCCTTGCTGCTCTTGAACATTTCCAGCATGCGCTCAGTGACCACATAACCACCGACTGCATTACCGGCACCCAGCAGGACGCCGATAAACCCGACCAGCACTTCCATATCGGTCTCGGCCTGTCCCAGCGCAACCATGGCGCCGACCAGCACGATGCCGTGCACGAAATTGGAACCGGACATCAACGGCGTATGCAGGATGACCGGTACCCGGGAGATGACTTCGTAGCCGGTGAAAGCCGCCAGCATGAAAATGTAAAGTGCGGTAAAACCCTCGATCATGGTGCCGATCCTTCGACCTGTTCGCGGGTCGCTGCGTGTTTGATCTCTCCGTCCCGGGTCAGCGTGCTGCCAGCGATGACTTCGTCGTCCCAGTCCGGATTGAATTCGCCGTCTTCAATCATCGGGCTGAGAAAGTTGAGCAGATTTTTTGAATACATTTCCGAGGCGTGCACCGGCAATGTGCTGGGGACGTTCAGCGGGCCGAATACGATGACATCATTATGGATAACCTGGCTGCCCGGTTCGGTTGCTTCACAATTACCACCGCCTTCCGCGGCCAGATCGATAATGACAGCACCCGGTTTCATCTGTTCGACTACCGCCTTGCTGATAATTTTTGGCGACGGCCGGCCGGGTATCGCCGCCGTGGTGATGACGACATCCGCTGCGGCAATGTGTGTTTCCAGCACACCCTGCTGCTGCTGTTTCTCTTCGTCGGTCAGCTCGCGGGCGTAACCCCCGGCGCCGTCAGCAGAAACCCCGGTATCAACAAACTTGGCACCGAGCGATTCCACCTGTTCGCGGGTGGCGCCGCGCACGTCGTAACCTTCGACCATGGCGCCCAGCCGTTTTGCGGTAGCTATTGCCTGCAGGCCGGCGACCCCGGCACCAATGATCAGCACTTTGGCCGGACGAATAGTCCCGGCAGCGGTCGTCAGCATGGGAAAGAACCCGCCAAAACGGTCGGCGGCCATCAATACCGCCTTGTAGCCGGCAATCGAGGCCTGCGAGGACAGTACATCCATACCCTGGGCACGGGATATACGGGGTACCAGTTCCATGGCAAAACTGAGGATGTTGCGGTCACGCATTTTTCTGACCCGCTCAGGGTAACGGTAGGGCAGCATCATGCCGGCTACGGCAGTACCCTCTTTCATTTGTGCGATTTCGGCCTCTGTGGGGGGCTGGATTTTCAGGATCAGGTCGGCCTGCTGGTACAGCTCGCCGGCGCTGCTGACGATGGTTACGCCGTTATAGGTGCTGTCAGGGTGATAACTGCCGGCACCGGCGCCGGTCTCCAGCAACAGCTCAACCCCCAGTTTCCTAAAGCGTTCGGCGACAGCAGGGACCAATGCGACCCGGCACTCGCCCTGTTCGATTTCCCTGGGAACGCCCAAACGTATCGGCATCTGTAAGTACTCCAGCGCAGCTGGATCGGTCCGGAAAAGCTACCGAAACCCGCAAAAGGCGGCATGATAGCGGATTCCCGGCACTGATGAAATGTCCATAAATGGTGACAAATTCGTGAATTCAGCTGTCTGGCTGTTTACAACCCGTGGTTTATTTGGGATAAATGGCTAAACCCCTGTTTCGGGAGGGAGCACGTGTACGATTTGCATCATCAGGTCCTGCGTACTGATGCGTCCGGCATGCCGCTGGAATGGATCAATTACCAGGATGCAGTGCGTCTGTATCACCTTGGTCAGGTAGCCTACTGCTGTGGCAGCCTGCTGTACCGTGTGCACGGCGGTATCTGCGCCCTGACCGGACGCCAGAGCCGGATTGATGTCAATTCGATTGTCGCGACCTATGGCAGCAACAAGATACTGACCAGAAACCGCGGGCACTATGTGCCGCCCCTGAATAATCCGGCCCTGTTCAAACGCGATGCCCACTTGTGTATGTATTGCGGAGAGCGGTTTCGTTATCACGACCTGTCGCGTGACCACGTGACTCCGATCAGCCAGAATGGAGTGGATACCTGGACCAATGTGGCGACCGCGTGCAGGCGTTGCAACAACCACAAGGCCGGACGTCGACCGGAACAGGCGCACATGGAATTACTGGCAGTGCCTTTTACCCCGACACACGCCGAGTACATTTACCTGCAAGGCAAGCGTGTGCTGGCCGATCAAATGGAATTTCTAAAGGCGCATTTCCCGCGTCGCAGTCTGATGCATGCGCGCCTGAAAATGCTGGACGCATAATAATTATGAGACGATCCTGATGAAAAACAGTTTTCTTCTACTACTGCTTATCACAACCGGTCTTGCCGGGTGTGCATCGAACCTGTCCGGTGAGAGCTATAGCCGGTCCGAGGCCCGAACCGTCGAGCAGGTTGAATACGGTGTCATCGAGCAACTGCGGCCGGTTGAAATCGAAGGCACCAAAACACCCATTGGTGGCGGTGCGGGTGCAATAGCAGGTGGTCTTGCCGGCAGTAGCATTGGTGGAGATACCACCGGCAAGGTCATGGCCGTTATCGGGGCGGTAGCCGGCGGACTTCTAGGTGCTGCAATCGAAGAAGGCGTAACGCGCACCAAGGGTGTAGAAATCACCGTAAAAATGGAAAGTGGCAGAACCATCGCTATCGTTCAGGCGCTATCGCCCAACGAAAGGTTTGACGTCGGCGAGCGGGTGCGTGTGATCCACAGTGGTGAAAATACCCGCGTCGCTCGTTAATCACCAGGCCAGCCAACAACACCTGTCGTTCATGTCGAAGTGCTGTGTAGGAGCGCCGCCCTTCGGCGCGACTGGTTGGAGATTGGTAGTAGATTTTCCGCAATCGCGCCGAAGGGCGGCGCTCCTACAGAACTGCTGTTACACGTTAGTATAGGCCAGCTTGTTCTATTTCAACGGGGAAAACCGTGTCTGTCTGGCATGCTATCGAGAAGCAGTTGCAGGACGTACTGGGGGAGCCGGTACGATTATCTGCACCGCAGAGGGTCGGTGGTGGCTCGATCAATCAATCCTGTCGAGTAACATCCGGACAGCAGTCGTGGTTTGTTAAGCTGAACCGGGCCGAAAGGCTGGATATGTTTGTTGCCGAAGCCGAGGGGCTTAAGGCGCTGGGTGAAGCAGGTGCCCTGCGTATCCCGCAACCGCTGTGTTGGGGGGAAGACGGTCAGCAGGCCTGGCTGGTGATGGAATCCCTTGAGCTCGGCGGATCAGGAGACGCGGTTGCGTTGGCGGAAGGTCTCGCCGGCGTGCACAGAATCCGTTCTGCGCATTTTGGATGGCACAGAGACAACACCATAGGCTCGACACCACAAATCAATACGCAGGAGAGCGACTGGCTGACGTTCTGGCGGGAGCACAGATTAGCATTTCAGCTGCAGCTTGCGGCACAGAAAGGAGCTGCCAGCCGAACGCTCAATACCGGTGAACAGGTGCTGGCGCACTTGCCCGTACTGCTTGATGGACATGATCCGGTGGCTTCGTTATTGCACGGCGATCTGTGGTCCGGAAACTATGCGTTTACGCGCGATGGTCTGCCGACCATCTTCGATCCGGCGGTGTATTTCGGTGATCGTGAAACAGACCTGGCGATGACTGAATTGTTCGGCGGGTTCAGCCGGGACTTTTATGCGGCCTATCAGAATGCCTGGCCACTGGACAGTGGTTATCCGTTGCGCAAGACCCTGTATAACCTGTACCACGTGTTGAATCACTTCAACCTGTTCGGTGGCGGTTATCTTTCCCAGGCGCAGGGTATGATGGAATCACTGCTAAGCGAGCTTTGATTAATTGAAATATTCTTGTCATTGCGAGCGTAGCGCGGCAATCTCGTCCAGTTTGGCAGCATGCGGTGAGAGATTGCCGCGCTGCGCTCGCAATGACGAATTGACCAGAGGTTCTTCAGGTGTGGTAATCACGACTCAAATCGTGCACCGCTTCAATCATGGCACTTGCATGATCAGGATTAATGCCCGGGTGAATGCCGTGACCCAGGTTGAACACGTGCCCGTTTCCCTTGCCAAAACTGGCAAGTACCCTGGCGACCTGTTCACGAATATGTTCGGGTGACGCATACAGCACCGATGGATCAAGGTTGCCCTGCAAGGCGACCTGGTCACCGACGCGGCGACGTGCATCAGCCAGGTCGGTTGTCCAGTCCAGACCCAATGCATCGGCGCCGGTATCGGTCATGGCTTCCAGCCACTGCCCGCCATTCTTGGTAAACAGAATCACCGGCACCTTGCGGCCATCATTTTCGCGTTTCAGCGAACGAATGATGTGCTGCATAGGCTGGAGTGAGAAGCGGCAATAGTCGCCGGGTGTCAGCGCACCACCCCAGGTATCGAAAATCATTACCGTCTGGGCACCCGCTTCAATCTGTGCGTTCAGGTAGAGTGATACAGATCGGGAGATGGTATCCAGTAGCTTGTCCAGCAATTCCGGGCGTTCGTACATCATGGCTTTGATGGTGGGGAAGTCTTTGCTGGAAGAGCCCTCCACCATGTACGTGGCCAGTGTCCAGGGGCTGCCGGAGAAACCGATCAGCGGTACGCGGCCGTCGAGCTCACGGCGAATGGTACGCACCGCATCCATGACATAACGCAGTTCTGTCTCCGGGTCAGGTACGCCCAGTGCTGCAATCTGTTTTTCATCGCGTATCGGGCGCTCAAAACGTGGGCCTTCGCCTTCTGCGAAATACAGTCCCAGCCCCATGGCATCGGGGATGGTCAGGATATCCGAGAACAGGATGGCTGCGTCGAGCGGAAAGCGCTCCAGCGGCTGCAAGGTAACCTCGCATGCCAGCTCCGGATTGGTACAGAGATCCATGAAGCTGCCGGCCTTCTTACGGATTGCGCGATATTCGGGCAAATAACGCCCTGCCTGGCGCATCATCCACACGGGTGTGACATCGACGGGCTGGCGTAGCAGGGCTCTCAGGAAGCGGTCATTTTTCAGTTCGGTCATGGTGTTGCTACCGCGGCAGCTCCGAAGAACCCATCAAAAACTTATCAACAGCCCGTGCACACTGCCGGCCTTCACGGATCGCCCAGACCACCAGCGACTGGCCACGGCGCATGTCACCGGCTGCAAACACCTTGTTGATGGATGTCTGGTAGGCGTCCTCGCCCTCCGTATCGCCCTTGATGTTGCCGCGGGCATCATAGGCTACGCCCAGATCATTCAGCATGCCTTCCTGGACAGGGTGGACAAAACCCATGGCCAGCAGTACCAGGTCGGCGTCGAGTTCAAATTCGCTGCCTTCGATTTCGTTCATTTGCCAGGCGCTCTGTTCTTCTTTGGTCCACTCAACCCGGGCACAGCGGATTTTTTCCAGCTGGCCGTTTTTGCCGATAAATTCTCTGGTGGTAACAGACCAGTCACGTTTGGCGCCTTCTTCCTGCGAAGAGGACGTGCGCATCTTGTTGGGCCAGTCGGGCCAGGTCAGTGCCTTGTTTTCCTGCTCCGGTGGCCTGGGCAGGATTTCGAGCTGTGTTACCGACTTGCAGCCCTGGCGGATGGACGTACCGATACAGTCCGACCCGGTGTCGCCGCCACCGATGACGATGACATTTTTGCCGGTTGCCGTGATGGACAGGTCAGCGGGTACCGTGTCACCGGCGTCGCGCTTGTTTTGCTGGGGCAGGAACTGCATCGCAAAATAGACACCTTCCAGGTCGCGCCCGGGTACCGGTAGATCGCGTGACTGTTCCGAACCGCCGGTAAGGGCAACGGCGTCAAAGTCACCAAGCAACTGTTGAGTACTGATGTCTACGCCAACGTGGCTGTCGGGTTTGAAGGTCACGCCTTCCGCTTCCATCTGCTCAACGCGGCGGTCTATATAGCGCTTGTCCATCTTGAAATCGGGGATGCCGTAGCGGAGCAGGCCACCGATACGATCATTTTTTTCGAACAGCGTGACCTCATGACCGGCGCGGCCCAGCTGTTGTGCGCACGCCATACCGGCCGGGCCCGATCCAACGACCGCGACTTTCTTTCCGGTTTTGTGCGCGGCGGGCAAGGGTTTTACCCAGCCGTTTTCCCAGGCCTTGTCGACAATGGCGCACTCGATAGTCTTGATGGTTACCGGTTCGTCATCGATGTTCAGCGTGCAGGCCTCCTGGCAGGGCGCCGGACAGATGCGGCCGGTGAACTCAGGGAAATTGTTGGTGGAGTGCAGCACGGTGATCGCGCGCTCCCACTCACCTTTCCATACCAGGTCATTCCAGTCCGGAATAATATTGTTGACCGGGCATCCCTGGTGACAGAAAGGAATGCCGCAGTCCATGCAGCGCGCGCCCTGCGTACTGAGGTCCTGGTCGCTTAGCGGAATAACAAACTCTTCAAAGTGCTTGATGCGTTCTTCGACGGGTTTGTAGCCGCGCTCCTGGCGCGGGTATTCCATGAATCCGGTTGGTTTTCCCATGACTGGTATTTTGCCTTCTAAAACGGTTTAACCTGCCAGCGCTGCCGGTGTGTTTGCCTGCGCCTGCTTCACTTCTTCCAGTGCACGGCGGTAATCCACCGGCATCACTTTGACAAATTTCGGCAGCATGTCATTCCAGTTGTCGAGAATGTTTCTGGCAACACTGCTGTTGGTGTAGTGCAGGTGATTTTCGATCAGGCGTCGCAGCCGCAGTGCATCGAAGCGCGTCATGTCCGTGCTGATGTCGACCTTGCCGTGTGTCTCCAGATCGCCACCCTGGTGCTCCAGCGTTTCCAGTGCCTCGTCTTCTTCCGGGACCGGTTCCAGTTCCACCATGGCCAGATTGCAGCGGTCGCTGAAGCCCCCGTTTTCGTCAAGTACGTAGGCAATACCACCGCTCATACCGGCCGCAAAATTGCGCCCGGTTTCTCCGAGAACCACAACCACACCGCCGGTCATGTACTCGCAGCCGTGGTCACCCACCCCTTCCACTACTGCGCTGGCACCTGAATTGCGCACGGCAAAACGTTCGCCGGCGACACCGCGGAAATAGCTCTCGCCGGATATGGCGCCGTACAGTACTGTGTTGCCGACAATGATATTTTTTTCCGGGACAATCGGGCAGTCGGCGGGCGGGTAAACGATCAGGCAGCCACCGGACAGGCCCTTGCCCACGTAATCATTGCCCTCACCTTCCAGCTCCAGGGTGATACCGTACGTGACCCAGGCGCCAAAGCTTTGTCCGGCAACCCCTTTGAGTTTGACGCGAATGGTGTCTTGCGCGAGTCCATCCAGCCCGTAGCGTTCTGCAACACGCCCGGAGAGCATGGCACCGACCGTTCGATTGACATTCATGATCGGGGATTCGATCTTCACCGACTTACCGTGTTCCAGCGCAGGCCGAGCCTGCTCGATCAATTCGTTGTCCAGCGCCCTGTCGAGGCCGTGGTCCTGTTTTTCACAGTTGAAAATGGCAACATCCGGCCCGGATTCCGGACGGTGCAGGATGCGCGAGTAGTCCAGGCCCCGCGCTTTCCAGTGGTCGATACCTTTGCGCATATTCAGTTTGTCAGATCGGCCGATCATTTCGTTTACCGTGCGGAAGCCCAGTTTTGCCATCAACTGCCGTACTTCTTCTGCTACGAAGAAGAAGTAGTTGACCACGTGCTCGGGTTTCCCGGTAAAACGCTTGCGCAGTGCTTCATCCTGGGTGGCGACACCGACCGGGCAGGTATTGAGATGACACTTGCGCATCATGATGCAGCCTTCAACGATCAGCGGCGCAGTCGCAAAGCCAAACTCATCAGCACCCAGCAGTGCGCCGATAACGACGTCACGGCCGGTACGCATACCCCCGTCGACCTGCACGGCAATGCGGCCACGCAGTTTGTTCAGTACCAGGGTCTGGTGTGTTTCGGCCAGCCCCAGTTCCCACGGACTGCCGGCGTGGCGGATGGAGGTCAGCGGCGATGCACCGGTGCCGCCATCGTAGCCGGCAATGGTGACGTGATCGGCGTGTGCCTTGGAGACGCCCGCCGCAACGGTACCTACACCTACTTCAGAGACCAGCTTGACGCTGATACGCGCTTTGGGATTCACGTTTTTCAGGTCGTGGATCAGCTGTGCCAGATCCTCGATCGAGTAGATATCGTGATGCGGCGGTGGCGAAATGAGACCGACACCCGGTGTGGAATGGCGTACTTTCGCAATCCATTCACTAACCTTGTGGCCGGGCAGCTGGCCGCCTTCGCCGGGTTTGGCACCCTGCGCCATCTTGATCTGGATATCGTCCGCGTTCACCAGGTATTCGGTGGTGACACCAAAACGGCCCGAGGCGACCTGTTTGATAGCCGAGCGCATGGAATCGCCATTCTCCATCGGCTTGAAGCGCGAGCGTTCTTCGCCACCTTCACCGGTATTGGATTTGCCGCCCAGGCGATTCATGGCGATGGCCAGCGTGGTATGCGCCTCCCAGGAAATTGATCCGAAAGACATGGCGCCGCTGGCAAAGCGTTTGACAATGTCTTTGGCGGACTCGACTTCGCCGAGCGGTACTGGATTCTTGTCGAAATTCAGTTCGAACAGGCCACGCAGGGTGCGCAGGTGTTCACTCTGTTCGTTCACCAGCTGCGAAAATTCAGCAAAGGTACCGGCATCGTTGGCACGCGTGGCGTGTTGCAGCTTTGCAATGGTATCCGGCGTCCACACATGATCTTCACCACGTACCCGGAAGGCATAGTCCCCACCCACGTCCAGTGCGTCGGCATAGATCGGGTTATGGCCATGGGCATCGCGGTGCCAGCGTGAGGATTCCCCGGCAATTTCCTCGATGCCAACACCCTCTATCATGCTTGCCGTACCCCCGAAGTATTGCTTCACGAAGTCGGATTTGAGGCCGACTGCGTCGAAAATCTGCGCGCCACAATAAGACTGGTAGGTGGATATCCCCATCTTCGAGAATACTTTCAGCAGGCCTTTGCCAATAGCTTTGATGTAACGCCTGTTGGTTTCTGTTTCGCCAGGAGCATCCGGCAGGTCATCCTTCATGGCCGCCAGCGTTTCAAACGCCAGCCAGGGATTGATGGCTTCAGCGCCGTAGCTGGCGAGTACCGCGAACTGGTGTATTTCACGCACTGAACCGGTTTCGACGACCAGCCCGGACTCGGTACGCAGCCCTGCGTGCACCAGGTGATGGTGTACCGCCGAGGTGGCCAGCAGGGCCGGGATCGGAATCTGTTGTTCGGAAACACTGCGGTCGGAAAGGATGAGAATATTGAAGCCTTCGCGTACGGCTTTTTCCGCATCTGCACACAGTGCCGTTAGCGCGGGTTCCATACCCGCTGCACCCTGATCTGCTGTGTAGCAGATATCCAGCGTGCAGGTTCGGAATGCACCGTCAGTTGCCTTCTCTATGCCGCGCACACGCTCCAGATCCTTGTTGGTAAGGATAGGCTGGCTGACTTCCAGGCGCATATGTTCACCACCGGAATGCAGGCCCAGCAGGTTGGGGCGCGGGCCGATCAGCGATACCAGTGACATTACCAGTTCTTCGCGGATCGGATCGATCGGCGGGTTGGTGACCTGCGCAAAGTTTTGCTGGAAGTAGTTGGACAGTGGCTTGGCCTTGTTAGACAAAACCGCGACCGGATTGTCGGCACCCATGGAGCCTATGGCTTCCTGGCCTGTGACCGCCATCGGTGTCATCAACAGCTTGAGGTCTTCCTGCGTGTAACCGAACGCCTGCTGGCGATCCAGCAGTGTGTCAGGGTCACCACTGTTAGCATCTACATCGGCCGGCAGGTTTTTCAAGTGGATCTGGGTTTTGTCCAGCCAGGTCTGGTAGGGGTGGCTGGCGGACAGGTTTTCCTTGAGCTCGGCATCATCGATGATGCGCCCCTGTTCCATATCGATCAGAAACATTTTGCCCGGTTGCAGGCGCCACTTCTTGACGATCTTGCTATCAGGGATCGGCAGTACGCCCATTTCCGAGGCCATGACCACCAGGTCGTCGTCAGTGATCAGATAGCGCGCCGGGCGCAGGCCGTTGCGGTCCAGCGTTGCGCCGATCTGGCGGCCGTCAGTAAAGGCGACGGCTGCAGGACCATCCCAGGGTTCCATCAGTGCTGCGTGGTATTCGTAGAAAGCCTTGCGTTTATCGTCCATCAGCGGGTTGCCGGTCCAGGCTTCCGGGATCAGCATCATCATGGCGTGCGCCATGGAATAGCCGCCGGCAACCAGTAACTCCAGCGCATTATCAAAGCACGCGGAGTCGCTTTGTCCTTCCGGGATCAGTGGCCAGACTTTTTCCAGGTCGGCACCGAACAGTTCGGATGCCATGGAATGACGGCGTGCGCGCATCCAGTTGACATTGCCACGCAAGGTATTTATTTCACCATTGTGGGCGATCATGCGGAACGGGTGCGCCAGATCCCAGGACGGGAAGGTATTGGTCGAAAAGCGCTGATGCACCAGAGCCAGTGCAGACACGATGCGGTCGTCGCACAGGTCCTTGTAATAGGTGTCGACCTGGTTTGCCAGCAGCATGCCCTTGTACAGCAGGGTGCGGCTGGAAAGTGACGGGATATAAAAGTTTTCACGTCCCGGCCAGTTTGACTCACGTACCTGATTTTCAATCAGCTTGCGGATGATGAACAGCTTGCGCTCGAAATCATCCTGCGCCGGGCAGTTTTCGCCACAGCTGATGAACAGCTGACGCACCACAGGTTCAACGTCCTTCACGCTCTGTCCAAGGCCGCTGTTGTCAACCGGAACGTCACGCCAGCCCAGTAGCACCTGGTTTTCGTCGGCGATAATGCGCTCGATGAGCGCTTCGCATTCGGTGTGTGCCTGCGCCTGTTGCGGCAGGAAAATCATGCCGACCGCGTACCGACCGGGTGCCGGCAGTTCGATTCCCCGCACATCGCATTCTTCGCGCAGGAACTTATCGGGGATCTGGATCAGGATACCGGCGCCGTCACCCGCCAGCGGGTCCGCACCGACCGCACCGCGGTGGGTCAGGTTTTCCAGAACCTGCAAACCCTGCCTGACGATGGCATGGCTTTGTTGCCCCTTGATGTGGGCGACGAAACCTACACCACAGGCATCGTGCTCATGGCGGGGATCGTACAGGCCCTGCTTATCCGGAAAAGCCCCGTGATTCATGTCTTTCCTCTGTAACTCTTTCAATAACCAGGATTAAATTAACCTGGCGCACGCAAAGCCGCCCACTCCCGGTAAGGTAGTGGCGGTCACCTTTCGGTAAAAATTGGGCCGAAAAGAATAATGGAGAAGCGCCTTTTGCGCCAGTGTTTTAGACGCTTAACCTTGTTTTTTATACGGAATGAGTCATGTCGTTCTGAATAGCTGACGCGGTCTGTCAGCGGCTACGGTACTTCGCGAATGGCGCTATGCACGCTTTTCAGCGTGCGCGGCCAGGGTTTGTCGTTGCGCACCGCTGCCGGCAGCAGGGTGCGCGCGTCGAGCGCGGCCTGGCGCGACGGATAAATGCCATACATCAGCACGTACCATTCGGCCCCTCTGTACAGGCCCTTATAAACAGCAGATTTGGCGATATCCAGGCTGTATTGCTGGATATAGTCGGTGATGGATCCCGCATTCCGGGAACCGAGGAGTTGCAGGCTGAAGGCGGTATCTGGTTGTACAAGCAGCCAGCTCTCGCGATGAGGTGTCGGTTTCGTAACCGGAGCAGGTTCGGGTGCAGCTTGTGGGGTTGGTAACTCGGCCGGTGGTTGGCGATCAGTGTGTTGCACACTGTCCCTGGCGTGCGCATTTTCGGGTTGTTCCTGTGCCACTTGACCAGCGGGTGCGACAACGGGCTGTTCGACGGTTGATACCGCCGGCATTGCATTTGCCGAGACTTCTGCGGACGCTGCTTCATTTGTTGTAACCGGTGGTGCAAGATCTGTCCGGGTTGCGCCCGATCGGGTTGGTATCTTAGCCGGAGTATCGGTATCCGGCCCGGGTTTTTCGTGCTGTATCCTGATTTCCTGTGGTCCGGAGGTAATAGCGGTATCAACGGCCGGGATTTTCTTTTCAGGTACTGCAAGCGGCGCAGGCTCAGGAATCGCCAGCGATCGCTCTTCAGTGAGCAGCTGTGCAACGGGAGTATCGCCTGTGGGCTGCGAATAAAATTTCTGCCAGCCGAGCCAGAGGGCAAGAGCCAGAATACCTGCGCCGGCAAGCCCCCTTATCAGGTTGCTGCCTTTGCCCATGTTGCGGGGTATACGTACACGTTTGCTGCCGGCTCGCGCCTGATGTTCCAGCAGAGCCTGGCGGGCCAGCTGGTTGATACCCGCAGGGCGGCCATCCGAGGCTTTGCATATAGCGCGTATCTCGGTTGCGGTAAAAGGGTTTTCACCGTTGTAACCGGCGACCGCAAGCCGATACATCAGGTAGGAAGCTGTCTCTTCTTCTGACAGGCGTGGCATTTCCAGCAGTTGAATCGAGCCACCCAGCTGCTGTTGCTCGAATACTTGCTTGAGGTGCAGCTGTGCATCCGGGCTGCCGAACAGGATCAGGCGAATTCGGTCGGCGGTGGTTTGTCTCAACAGGGTACACAGACGCTCGAGTGCAACTTCATCAAGATGCTCTGAACTGTCGATTACTATAACCAGCAGCTGGGAATTGTCGGTCCGCGCGGCCCACTGGGAAAACAATTCCTGTTCGCCGGTCACCGCCTCACTTTTCAGCGTGTCGGCCAACCGTTCGGGAAAGCGATTGAACTCATCAGCGTCTATCAGACACAGGTGCCACTGGCTGTTGGACTGGCTGACGAAGCGGCTCAGCAGAGTGGTTTTACCGCTGCCGGCCGGACCGGAGACGAGCACCACGGAGTCGCCGAACTGTGTCAGGTGGGACAGCAGTTCAAGACGCTGCATGAGCGTCGTGCCGCCATAGAAAAAGCGGCTGTCGATAGTATCTGCAAAAGGTTCGCCGTTCAGCGAGAGGTTCTCCACATAACTTTGTGCAGCGGATGCTGTGTCAGATTCTTTCATGGCCGGGCCTGCATAAATACAACCTGGTAGCCTTTTTTCAATTGCGCATCACGTTTTTCAAGCATTGCTTTTTCAGCGCTCTCTCGATCCAGAAACTGGTCTCGGACCACGCGTCCACTGGAACCCTGAAAACCCCACTCGCGAATCAGCGTCCAGCCGTCGATAAGATCTTCCTGCAGGTGCAGGTGATAGAACTTCGGTGGCCCGGTATCGCCGGGCGGAATTTGCATATAGATGCGCATAGAGTGTTCCTTCTCTCTGACCCCGGATCAAGTCAGCTCCCCCGGGTGATACACACGCGCATGTTCCTTTATCGCGTAACGATCAGTCATACCGGCAATATAGTCGGCGACTGCACGCGCCTGCCCGGTGTCGCCTTTCTTCTCCTTCAGCTCGGTAGCCTTCAGTTGTGCCTCATCCGGCATCAGGCGCGGGTCATTAAAAAAGGCCTCGAAGAGGGCGCGAATGACCTGTTCTGCCTTGACGCTCATGCGGTGCACACGGTAATGACGATAAAGATGGTTACGCAAAAAGCGTTTCAGTTCCAGGTTAAGCTCACGCATCCGGTCGCTGAACGCGATCAGGGCTTCCGGGTTCCGGTGCACCGCCTCCAGGTCAGCGGGCGCGTGATGCTCCAGTCTGGATACGCTCGTCTGTATCAGGTCGGTCACCTGGCAGTTAATCAGCCGGCGAACAATTTCGTGGATAGTGCGGCGTTGCGACAGGTCCGGATAGACTTGTTTTACTTCCTGGTATTGCTGTTGAAACAGCGGAACTTCGTTGAGCTGGTCGATATGGATCAGTTCTGCGCGCAGGCCATCGTCCACATCGTGGCTGTTGTAGGCAATTTCGTCTGCAAGGTTAGTGAGCTGTGCTTCCAGACCGGGTTGTTGCCTGTTCAGAAAACGCTCGCCGACATCACCGAGTTCAGCCGCATTTTTGGTGGAACAATGTTTGAGAATACCTTCGCGGGTTTCATAGGTCAGATTCAGTCCGGGAAAGTCGGCGTATTTTTCTTCCAGTTCGTCCACCACACGTAATGATTGCAGGTTGTGTTCGAAACCACCGTAGTCCTTCATACAATCATTGAGCGCATCTTGTCCGGCATGGCCGAACGGCGTGTGCCCGACGTCATGAGCCAGTGAGATAGCCTCGGTCAGGTCCTCGTTGAGCGACAGGGCACGGGCAATGGAGCGGGCAATCTGCGCGACTTCTATGGAGTGTGTCAGGCGGGTGCGGAACAGGTCGCCTTCGTGATTGACAAAAACCTGGGTTTTGTATTCCAGACGGCGGAAGGCCGCGGCGTGGATAATGCGGTCGCGGTCACGCTGGAACTCGCTGCGGTAGCTGGGTGCCGGTTCGGAATAACGCCGCCCCCGGGAAACTGCATCCACTGTTGCATAGGGCGCGTAGTGTCCGGAACTGTTCAGGTCGTGGGGCCGGGTATTCATGAGTCGGTGGGTAGAAGCTCGTGCTCTAGTGTTTGATACAGGAACCCGGTATTGAAGTTGCTGCAGACTTTTGCCCGACCTATGGCCTCCAGCAGAATCAGCCGTAGCCCGTCGTCCAGCGACTTTTTGTCGACAGCCATCAGGTCCATGAACTGTTCACGGCTTATTTCGGGAGGCGCATCGACCGGAAGCCGCGCTGCTGCAAGCAGGTTGCGGATACGATCGACATCGATGCGGCTGATCCAGCCGTGGCGGGCGGACAGGTCTGCCGCCATGGCCATCCCGGCAGCAACGCCTTCACCGTGCAGCCAGTTACCGTAACCCATGCCGGTTTCGATGGCGTGGCCGAAGGTATGCCCCAGGTTCAGCAACGCACGTCTGCCATGCTCGTGCTCATCAGCAGCAACTATGTCTGCCTTGCACTGGCAGGAACGCTCGATGGCATGAATCAGTGCCGGTGTTTCGCGCGCCAGCAGCCGGGCCATATTCTTCTCCAGCCAGGTCAGGAATCCGGCGTCCTCTATCAGGCCGTATTTGATAACCTCCGCGATACCGGCCGATAGCTGTCGATCATCGAGCGTGTCCAGTGTGTCAGTATCCGCCAGTACGCAGCGAGGCTGATGGAAGGCACCAATCATATTCTTGCCGAGTATGTGGTTGACGCCGGTTTTCCCGCCTACGGATGAATCCACCTGGGCCAGCAGGGTCGTCGCAAGCTGAATATAGTCGACCCCGCGCTGGTAGCTGGCGGCGGCGAAACCGGTCATGTCACCTACTACGCCTCCACCCAGTGCCACCAGGCAGCATGTCCTGTTAAAGCGCTTTTCCAGCAGCGCATCGAATATCAGGTTCAGGGTATCCAGGGTTTTGAATTTCTCCCCGTCGGGAAGAATGACCTGTTCGAGCTGATAGCCGGACAGTGCTTCACGCACCGTTTCCAGGTAAAGCGGCGCCACCGTCTCGTTACTGACGAGCATAACCTGGCGTCCACGGATATGTGGCTGGTACAGATCCGGCTGCGAAATCAGTCCCGCTCCGATGTGGATGGGGTAGCTTCGTTCGCCAAGTTCAAGGTGCAGAGTTTTCTTCATAGGAATCTGGAGGGATTGTACTTAGTGTCCGTCCATAAACAAAAATATTTCTCTCGCAAAGGCGCAAAGAAAGAATTTTAGTATGCTTTTACTAACAGTGAGTTAGAACTTTGCGATCTTTGCATCTTGGCGAGAGTTGCTTTTTCCGGGTGGAAACCGCTTACATTTCCTCGATATGCCGGACTATTTTTTGCACCACGTCGCGTACCCGGCAGCCATCGGTTTCTATAATCCAGTCAGCGATTTCGCGGTACAGGGGGTCGCGGACCTTCATGAGCTCCTGTAGTGTTTTCTCTGGATCTTTCGTTTGTAACAGGGGCCGGTTATGGTCATGGGCTGCGCGTTTCAGCTGTTGCGCTACTGATGTACATAGATAAACAACGCTTCCACGTGACGCCAGGTGTTGCCGGTTTGCGCTGCTCAATACCGCTCCACCACCGGTGGCAAGGACAATGCCCGGCTTGCGGGTAAGGTTTTCGATGACCTCCTGTTCGCGCTTGCGGAAGCCGCCTTCCCCTTCCAGATCGAAGATCAGCGGGATATCTACGCCGGTTCGTGCCTCGATATCCCGGTCACTGTCGATGAACTCCATATCCAGTGCGCGTGCCAGGTGGCGGCCAATGGTGGATTTGCCGGCCCCCATGGGACCGACCAGAAAAAAACTGCCCGACGGTTTCATGTCGGGCAGTTGTGCCAGAAAGTGGAGCCGGGTACAAGCAGGATTTAATCTCTGTGGGTTGAATTCCCCGCAGCTCGCCTAAAGCGCCTACTTTTGGTGCCGCAAATACCTCAGTGGTTTGTTCGCGGACACTGGCTTTCGCCAGTGTGACATGAACTCCGAAACTTGAGTATTAAGTGATTAAGTGAGCAGTGTCCCCATTCATTACCCTTACCATTAGTCATTGATCTTTATTAAGCCAAAAGTCGTCAAACCAAGCGGTGACGTCACCGTTACCGTCAGGGTGCCGTTGCTTGTAGTGGTGTCTGTGTCGACGTTGATAGGGTATGTGCACCTCCCGGGGTTTTTCGTTGGTGCGCAATTATCAGCCGTGTTAACCACAGTATAGCTGGTTGGTCCGCTAAGTATGCCGTTATCGGTAGAAAAGTCGATCGTGGTGCCCGCAGGCATAATCTGGTTGTGACCCTGGTTATCCACGATATATATTAAAAGGTCAACAGGTGCGTTTTTGACGTCTAGTGGTCCAGGAGGGCTAAATACAATATTAGCGAATGATCCGGACATCACCAGTACCAGACTGTTGCGTACGTTCAGAGTGGAGACGGCGCAGCTTGAGGCGGTGCACACCACACCGTTATACACCCCATCCGCAGGGTCATAGTTGAGGTTGCTGTTGAAATCTGCAAACGGTTCTGATGACTGACGAATACCGTCTTCGTTTTCGTCCAGGAATGCTTCGACCAGGTCGGTGAAAGTCTCGCCGGCGTCAAAGGTGCCATTGCCGTTTGCATCGATGAAGCTCTCTTCACCGACGGCCGTGGCCCGGACTGTCACCCGCCCCCTATTGTCTGTCGTGCCATTTAACGCGTCCACATCCGGGCGTGGGTTCTGGCTGGTCCAGTTGACCGAGCACGCTCCCGCCGCTGTTTGGCAGGAACCGCCAATAGAGCCGCCTTCAGTGGTGAACAGCACGGTGGTGCCGTTGGGGACCGGGTTGTTGAATCGATCCGCCAAGTACGCGGTGATGCCAACCTGAACACCGTCATGGCCCCATGTCTCGGAGTTGAGCGTAACGGCACTCAACGTAAAACTGTTATTGTCCGGTATGCCGGTGGTGACCACCAGCTGGTCTGACTGCGTGGCGATGCCCGTGCTGTCGACCGTGGCCGTAACGCGCACCGGTGTTGCCACCGTACCGGACTGTACAATGGCTTGAATCAGCCCGTCTGTCCCGCTGGTCGCCGTGTTAGTACCGGGACTGAACGCCAGTCCGCCGACCGAGGTGTTCAGGGTGAAGGTCACCGACTGGTTGTTGATGGTCCCACCCGCCGTATCCCGTACCCGGAAAGTAACTATCGAGGTCTCGGACTGTCCGGCGCCGCCCATTCCCTTGAGGGCGATATTGGTGGGAGCGGCCGAGACAAATTCAATGGAACCCAGTGTTGCGGATAACACGGTAATGGTCACGCTGGCTGAAATGACAGTTTCGTTTACAGTCGCGCTCGCTGTAACCGTATCGGCGCCGCTGCAACCCTGCGCTGTGTAAGTGGTCACCGCGGCGCCGCTGTTCGAGGTGACGGGCGAGGTGACTGTCGCCAGAGCGGTGCCGATACAAAGCGAAGAGAAGCTGACAGGGGTCGCGGTAGCGTAAGGATTCCCCTGGTCATCGGTCAGCAAGGCTGTGATGCCCGTGCTGCCACCTGCCGAAAGCTGCGTAAGACCGGCTTGCAGACTTATGCTCACCGTGGCGGTTCCGGTTCCTGTGCCGCCACCTGCTGCGCCGCTGGCGCTATTTCCGGAGCCGGTGCGCCCTCCGCCACCGCAGGCAGTTACAATAACGGCAACGAAAATCAACACGAACGTTTTGCTAAAGATGCTATACATTGTTTCTGTCCTTTGATGCATTTTCCTGAAATGATCCGGTAGCGTTCGGGCGCACGCTCCATGTGCGGCCTGAGTGCGCGTAGCCAGTTTAGTTCTGCGCCAGACCCTGTTTAATGATTTTGGGTGTAACAAAGATCAGCAGCTCCTGTTTATTGTCGGTTTTGGCCTCTGTTTTGAACAACCAGCCAACACCGGGCAGGCTGCCAAAGAAGGGCACGCGTTCCGCCTGCTTGCTTTTTTTCTGCTCGTAGATACCGCCCAGTACCAGGGTTTCGCCGTTGTCGACCAGCACACGTGTGTTGACGTTACGGGTATCGATACTGGGTACGCCGTTAAATACTTTACCGATGCTGTCCTTGTTGACCTGGAGGTCCATGATGATGCGATCGTCAGGTGTTATCTGCGGTGTTACTTCAAGCTGCAGTACGGCACTCTTGAAGCTGACCGAAGTTGCACCACTGGAGGTGGATTGCTGGTAGGGGATTTCCACGCCCTGTTGAATGGTGGCTTTTTGCTGGTTCGAAGTGATGACGCGCGGGCTGGAGACTATCTCACCGCGGTTTTCCAGCTGCATGGCGCTGAGTTCCAGCTGGAGCAGGGAGCTGCCGATCTTGCCGAGTGCAAGTCCCAGCGAGCCGGACGGGCTGGCAACCGGCAGATCGACCAGCAGACCTTCCGTACCGCTGCCTGCGGGGACTTCAAAACCCGTTTTGCCATCGAAGTTGGTGTCACCCGGCAGCTTGCCGCCGCCGACAACGAAGTTTTGACCATTGTTATATTGCTGGAATCCACTGGCGCCGAACTTGACGCCAAGGTCGCGGGAGAAATCGTTATTGGCGATAACAATCCGCGATTCAATCAATACCTGGCGTACCGGGATATCCAGCAAGGCGACCAGTTTGCGGACATCTGCAAGTTTATCCGCGGTATCCTGCACCAGCAGCGTATTGGTGCGCACATCGATGGTAGCCTTGCCACGCTCTGACAGCAGGGAGCTGTCTTCATTCTTCAGCAGATCGGCGAGGTCGGACGCCTTGGCATAGTTGACCTGGATAAAGTCGGAGTACAAGGGAGCCAGTTCTTCAATCTGCTTTTTCGATTCGAGCTCCAGCTTTTCGCGTGCAGCGATTTCCTCGCTGGGTGCAACCAGCATCACGTTGCCGTTGTTGCGTTTGGCCAGACCCTTGGTTTTAAGCACAATGTCCAGAGCCTGATCCCAGGGGACATTCTGCATGCGCAGGGTAAGATTGCCACCCACCGTATCGCTCACCACGATATTGATGCCGGTGAAGTCCGCCAGTAACTGCAATACCGAGCGCACCTCGATATCCTGGAAATTCAGGGACAGGCGCTCGCCGGTATAGCCAAATTCCTCTTTCTTGCGTTGATCCTGTTCTTCCTTGGTGGTTTTGCGAATTTCTACGGTGAACTGGTTATCGGACTGGTAAGCCAGATAGTCGTATTTACCGATGGAGCTGATCTCCATACGCACACCGTCGGCAGTGGATTCAGTATCGATGATTTTCACCGGCGTGGCGAAGTCGGTAACGTCGAGGCGCCGCTGCAATTGTTCCGGAAGTTGGGCATTTTTCAGCTCCAGAATAACTTTGCCTGACTGCTGGCTCATGTCTACCGGCATGGCAGGATTGGACAGGGTTAGAATGATACGGCCTTCACCCTGATCACCACGTCGGAAATCGATACCCGTGACCGAAGCAGCCGCGGACGAAGTTGCCGGAGCAGCAGCAGATGGGCTGGCGGCGGTATTGACCGCACCTACACTGCCCAGCACGACAATAATTTCGTCGCCTTTAGAGCGTGTTTCGTAGGGCACCATCTCAAACAGGTTTAACACAACCCGGGTACGGCCCTTGACCTCAACCGCAGTTATGCTCTTGGCCGGCCCTATGCCGATGGTCTGCGACCGTTTGGCCAGCCCGCTTTTGGTCGCAGGGAGATCAAACGCGATTCGCGCCGGATTATCTATCGTAAAACTCGCCGGGTTTGATGCGGGCTGACTGAGCCTGAAGGTGATTTGCACCTGGTTACCGGGCAGACCTGCAAAGGTGATTTCTTTCAGAGTATTCAGCGGCAGTGGCTCATCAGCGCGAGCGCTGTTCCAGGCATTCTGCAACAGGAAAATGGCCAGCAACAGCATTCCGGTTCCGATCAGGCGTTGCAGGAAGCGCCTCGTGCCCGTTGCAGGTTTCAGGTTGGTCAGTATCGCGTTCATCGTTTTTATCTCCAATTACTCACTGAGTGCCAGTGCTGCCTGGCGTTCCATCCATCCCCCGAGGCCATCGGGTACGATCTCGGTCAGTTCAACTTCCGATTCAGTAATCTGAATGATTTTGCCGTAATTCTGCCCCATGTAATTACCAGGTTTGACCCGGTGAATAGTGCTGTCGCTCATGCGAACCAACGCCCAGGAATTCCCGTTGCGCTCGAGTGTGCCTACCATGCGCAGGCTATCCAGTGGCTCTGTTTCCAGCGGTTCACGGCTGCGGTTGAAGTCAGGTGTAACGCCATCGCCGGAGCCGCTGGCGACCTGCGATCTGGGCGCAGAGTAGACCGGAGCCGTAAACGGGTCACGATCATTGGCGGCGGAATAGAGATGTGTTTCGTAAGGCGCAAATTCCGGCAGCGGCTCAATCTTGGTGTGCTGACGGGCCTTTACCTCTTCGACATAGCTATGCAGATCTTCCGTGTTACTGTCACTGCAAGCCGTCAGGCCACCGGCTACAAGGCAGAACGATACGGTTAGCACCGCTTTCTGCAGGCGAATCATTGGACGCCTCCTTCTTCTTCATCCAGGTACCGGTAGGTCTTGGCAAGAATATCCATGGTCAGCTCGTTATCGTTGCCGGGTGTCATGTTGATATTGTGAACGGTGACAATACGCGGCAATGCTGCGATACCACTGATAAAGTTTCCGAATTCGTGGTAAGTGCCCTTGACGCGAATACTGATGGGTAACTCAGCATAGAATTCCTTGGGTACTTCGTTCTGCGGTTTAAACAGTTTGAATTCCAGACCTGCAGCCAGGCCGCTCTGGGAAATATCTACCAGTAGTTCGGCGACTTCGGTCTTGTTGGGCAGTTGGCGGAGCATGGCACCGAAAGAGGCTTTCATTTCTTCGAGCTGTTGCTCGTAGGCAGCCAGGTTGGCCGCTTTGCGGGCTTTGGCCTCGAAGGTCTGGCGCAGCTCAATTTCCTTTTTCTCCGCTTTTTCCAGACGGATGCCCTGGTCTTTTATATCGAACCAGTAACCCAGTCCCAGCACGCTCACAAATACAATGCCAATCAATGCTACCCGCGCCGGCAGTGGCCAGTTAGCGACATTGCTCAGGTCGAGATCGTTCAGGTCAGAAATATTCATCAGCTGTGCCCCTCCTCAGTCTTCCGGGATGGAGTCGCCTGATTAGCGCGCAACGTGAATTCGGCGCTGCGCTTGTTATCCACATCCTGCGTCTTTATCACATCAAGTTTTGGCTGAGCCATCCATTCCGAGCCATCGATATTGCGCATGTATGCAGATACACGCGCATTTGATTGCGCCACGCCGGTCAGGGTGAGTGCGTTACCTGACTGGGAGATTTTTTTGAGATACAGGCCATCAGGCAGGGTATAGACCAGCTGGTCCATGAGGTGGACGCTTTGCGGGCGGCTGTGCTGCAACTGCTGGATAATATCCATACGTGCCAGCAGTGCGGTTTTCGTTTTCTCCAGATCCTTGATCTTGCTGATTTTCTTGTTCAGCGCGGCGATCTCGGTATCCATGAATTTATTGCGCTGGTTCTGGTTTTCAATTCGCCCGTCCATTTGCATGTGGGCCAACAGCACCAGCAGAGCGCCCAGCACCGCTGCACCGCCGCCGACCACGGCAAACTGTTGCTGTTGCTGTTTGCGGCGCTCTTCGCGCCAGGGTAGCAGGTTGATATGTGCCATTAGTCAAAACTCCTCAGCGCCAGCCCGCAAGCGATCAGCAGTGCTGGTGCATCATTGCTCAGGGACTGCGGTTTGACCTGCGAAGACAGGGACATGGAAGCGAACGGGTTGGCGATGAGCGTTTCAATGTTCAGGCGCTCCTGGATCAACTCGGAGATACCCGGAACAGATGCGCTGCCGCCGGCCATAATGACCTGGTCGACGCTGTTGTACTGACTGGAGCCGAAGAAAAACTGCAGGGAACGGCTGACCTGCTGGCACATCGCTTCCTTGAAGGGTTCCAGGACCTCCGGTTCATAGTTCTCCGGTAGTCCGCCCTGGCGCTTGGCCATCCCGGCTTCCTCGTAGGAAAGACCGTAGCGGCGCATGATTTCCTCAGTGAGTTGCTTTCCACCGAACACCTGGTCACGGGTGTAAATGAGCCGGGTGTCGTGCAGGACGTTGAGGGTGGTCATGGTGGCACCCACGTCAATCACCGCGACGGTTTTTTCCATACCCTGGTCCGGTACCTGCTCCAGCAGCAGCTGGAAGGCATTTTCGGTAGCGTAGGCTTCGATATCGACAACCCGGGTGTCCAGGCCGCCGGTTTCGACAGCCGCGGTACGCATATCGACGGTTTCGGTGCGGCAGGCCGCCAGTAGCACATCGACCGTATCGGGATTATTTTCAGTCGGGCCAAGGACTTCGAAATCCAGGCTGACTTCTTCGAGCGGGTAGGGCACATACTGATCAGCTTCCAGCTCGATCTGGTTATGCATTTCGTCATCTGACAGGCTGTTGGGCATGGGGACAACCTTGGTGATGACGGAAGAGCCCGCTACGGCGACTGCCGCGCCCTTGATGCGGGCGCCGGAGCGTTTCACCGCTCGCCGCACGGCTTCGCCAACGGCTTCAACGTCAGTGATATTCTTTTCCACCACGGAATTGGGCGGTAACGGCTCTACGGCGTAACTCTCTACGCGATAGCGGTTCCCCTGGCGGCTGAGTTCGAGTAGCTTGACGGCTGAGGAGCTGATATCCAGTCCGACGACCGGTGGCGTGTTCCGTGTAAACAATTGCGCGATTTGCACAGTAATTTCCCTTTAATTCATTGCTATTGCAATGTATTGATACTGTTGTGGATTAAAGAGCAACAATAAATTCCTGTCAACAAACAGCTCTTTATCCTCTTGGGTTCGATTCGATGTATCGGACGCTTTATACTGAAGTTTAGGAATCCCGTTATTTTTAATTTGAACCTGGTCACATCCCTGCCAAATTTATGACACTTTCCCTTAGGATACTGCGATTTATCCTCGCTTCCGGTTTCGCTGCACTGACCGCCGGGCTGGTCATTGCGGCTGCCGCCTATCTATATATAGCGCCCCAATTGCCCCCCATAGAGCGGCTGAAAGAGGTACAACTTCAGGTCCCGTTGCGGGTGTATAGCGACGATGGTGAGCTGATCGCCGAATTTGGCAATCAGCGCCGGTCGCCGGTCCGGTTTGCCGATCTGCCCCAGGCGGTCATTGACGCTATTCTTGCGACCGAGGACGATCGCTTTTTCCAGCACCCGGGAGTGGATTACCACGGCCTGGTACGCGCTGCGGTGAAACTGGTCAGTACGGGTCAGAAAAGCCAGGGTGGCAGCACTATTACCATGCAGGTAGCCCGTAATTTTTTCCTTAGCAGAGAAAAAACCTACCTGCGCAAGCTCACAGAAATATTTCTCGCGCTGAAGATCGAGCGCTACCTGAGCAAGCAGGAAATCCTCGAGCTCTACCTGAATAAAATTTATTTCGGACACCGGGCCTACGGTATCGCGGCGGCGGCACAGGTCTATTACGGTGTTTCTATTGACCAGCTCAGCATCGCTCAGGTTGCCATGATTGCGGGGTTACCCAAGGCGCCTTCAGCCAATAACCCCGTCAGTAACCCGCAACGCGCCTTGCAGCGTCGTAATTATGTGCTGGGTCGGATGTATTCGCTGGGCACTATTAGCCCGAACCAGTATCGTGCTGCGCTGGATGAACCTGATAACGCCAGCCTGCATAGTGCGACTATTGGTGTGAAAGCACCGTATGTAGCGGAGATGGTACGCAGCTACATGCTCGAGAAGTTTGGCGATGAGACCTATATTGCCGGTTACCGGGTTTTTACAACCCTGAATACCGGGCGTCAGCGGGCGGCCAATTCGGCGCTGACATCGGGTTTGCTGGACTATGATCGCAGGCACGGCTACCGCGGCATCCTGCGCCACGTTGATCCGGTTCCTGATGAACAAGCCACGGAAGAAGACATTGCGGCGTTGTTGAAAGACGTCAGGCCGGTAGGCGGGCTGGTCGGCGCACTGGTCATTGAGGTTAAGGAAAAGTCAGCACGCATTTATGTGGCGGGGAGCGGATATGCCGACCTGGAGTGGGAAGGGTTGTCATGGGCGCGCCGCTATGAGTCCGTCAATCACCGTGGTCCCAGGCTCGAGACGGCCGGTCAGCTGCTCGTGGCCGGTGATGTCATCCGCGTCCAGGCACTGCCGGAAGGTCTCTGGCGCCTGGCTCAGGTGCCCCGGGTGGCAGGCGCCCTGGTCTCCCTGCGTCCGCGGGATGGTGCGCTGCAGGCCCTGGTAGGGGGGTTTGATTACTATCAGAGCAAGTTCAACCGGGCTACCCAGGCACAGCGCCAGCCAGGGTCCAGTTTTAAACCGTTTGTATATTCGGCGGCGCTAAACAAGGGTTACACCGTAGCCAGCCTGTTTAACGATGCGCCGGTGGTATTTGACGATCCATCGCTGGAAACGACCTGGCGACCTGAAAACTATAGCGGTAAATTTTTTGGGCCGACCCGCATGCGCGAAGCTTTGACGCACTCACGCAATCTGGTGTCGATCCGGCTGGTGCGGGCCATCGGGCCGCGCTACGCAGCCCGCTATGCGCAACGCTTTGGTTTCAGGGATGAGCAGTTGCCCAAAGACCTGTCGCTGGCATTAGGCAGCGGTACAGCATCCCCCATGGAGATGGCGCGTGCATACAGTGTATGGGCTAACGGCGGATTTTACATCGAGCCGTACTTTATACGGGAGATACGTGATGCCCGGGGCCAGATCATCTACCGGGCCAATCCCGCTATCGCGTGTGCAGACTGTGAGGATAAAAAAACCGCAGAGGCGACCGAAGTGGCAGAAGCAGGACCGGTTGACAGCGCAGTCCCTGGCCCGGATATCGGTCCGCGGGCAGAGGCAGAAGAGCATGAAAAGGTCGAACAGGCTCCGGTATATGCTGAGCGGGTTGTGGATGCTGCCAACGTCTATCTGATTACGTCGATGCTGCAGGACGTGGTCAAGCGTGGCACCGGGCGCCGCGCCATGGCGCTGGGACGTAAAGACCTCGCCGGTAAAACCGGCACCACCAACGACCAGCGCGATGCCTGGTTCTGCGGTTTTAATGTCGAACTGGTCACTACCGTGTGGGCCGGTTTCGACCGGGCCCAGCCGTTAGGTAATGGTGAGACCGGCAGCCGCGCCGCGCTGCCGATATGGGTCAGCTACATGGGTAAGGCACTGCACGGTGTCCCCGAGCTAACACTACCCCAGCCGCCCGGCCTGGTAACCGTTCGGATTGACGCAAAAACCGGTTTACGCCTGCCGCCAGGGCAGGCGGGGGGGTTGTTTGAGCTATTCCGGCCAGAGCACGTGCCGGAGCGTTACAGTGACCGCAGCGAGAGCCGCGGAACCGAGGCCGATACCGGCAATGCAGCCGAACCCTTGTTCTAAACTGTATTTCTAACAGCTATCCCGTCAAATTTACGTTTAAAGACATTTTGAATAATCTATTGAACCGCCAAGATGCAAAGACCACAAAGAAAACAAATTCTTTCTTGGCGATCTTTGTGTCCTGGCGGTTCAAAATGAATTAATTTAGAGGTTCTTTAAAGGGTACTGGGTCATGGGGAAAACTTCGGGGCGGGACCAGCAAATGCGGGCGCGCATTGCCCAGGAAGCTGCGCGCATGATGGGTGAAGAAGGTGTACAGGACTACTACGCGGCCAAACGTAAAGCTGCGCAGCGTCTCGGTGCGCCCGACACGCGCAACATGCCGAGAAACAGTGAAGTCGAGGTGGCGCTGGAAGAATATCAGCGCCTGTTCAGGGGTGGGCAACAGGCCGGCCATCTGAAAGCCCTGCGTGAAGGTGCTGCGCGGGCCATGCGTTTTCTTGCTGATTTCAGCCCGCGTCTGGTCGGTTCTGTACTGAGTGGCACTGCGGGGCAACACGCGGATATCAACCTGCATTTGTTTGCAGATACACCCGAGGAGGTCAGTCTTTTCCTGATAGAACTACACATTCCGTTCCAGGACTCGCAAAAACGCATGCACATCAGCCGCGATGAGTGGCAGGAATTTCCCTGTTACGCGTTTTCAGCGGGTGATCATGCGATTGATCTGGTCGTATTTCCGCACGAAAGACGCCGCGAAGCACCGCTTGGCCCGGTGGACGGCAAACCCATGCGCCGGGCTGGCCTGGAGGAAGTTGAGCAGTTGCTTAACGGCTCATGATTACAGGTGTGGAGCCGGTTTATAGTGCCCGGGAAAGTCACAGCGTGCCACCCCGGAATCTACCGCAGCTCGGGCAACAGCCGGTGGTACGAAGTCCATCAATCTCGGGTCAAAGGGTGTGGGGATGATGTAGTCGGGTCCGAACTCAAGACTGTCTTTGCGATAGGTTGCCAGAATTTCAGGTAACACGGGTTCATGTGCCAGGGCACGTAAACCGTTTACCGCGGCGATTTGCATGGCACTGTTGATGGCGCGTGCGCGCACGTCGAGAGCACCGCGGAAAATAAATGGGAAACCCAGTACATTGTTTACCTGGTTCGGGTAGTCGCTGCGGCCGGTGGCCATGATGATGTCTTCGCGCACCTTGTGCGCCAGCACCGGGTTGATTTCCGGGTCCGGGTTGGACAACGCAAACACGATCGGACGTTCGGCCATACTGGCAAGCATGGCCTCACTGACCAGGTCCGGTCCGGAGACACCGATGAAAATATCTGCGCCCTGCATAGCATCGGCTAGCGTGACGCGGTCGGTATCGACCGCGAATTCCTGTTTGTAGCTGTTCAGATCGGTGCGTTTGGTACGAATCACGCCCTTGCGGTCAATCATTAGAATATTGCTGCGGGTTGCCCCCAGTTCAAGTAACAGCTGCATGGACGCGATGCCTGCGGCACCTGCGCCGAGACACACAATGCGAGCTTCGGCGAGCGGCTGATTCCTGATTTCCAGTGCATTGAGCAGGCCGGCACAGATGATGATCGCCGTACCGTGCTGGTCATCGTGAAATACGGGGATGTCCAGGCGCTCGATGAGAGCCTTCTCGATTTCGAAACAGCGCGGCGCTGCAATATCTTCCAGGTTGATGCCGCCAAACCCGCCGGCGATCCGTTCAACAGTGTCAATAAAGTCCTCTGTACGCTCTGCATCGACTTCGATATCAAATACATCGATGTCGGCAAAACGTTTGAACAGAACACCTTTGCCTTCCATGACCGGCTTGCTGGCCAGTGCGCCAACATTCCCCAGACCCAGTACCGCAGTGCCGTCGGTAATCACCGCTACCAGATTGCCTTTTCCGGTAAAACGGTAAGCGGTATCGGCGTCAGCGGCGATCTCACGCACCGGTGCGGCAACACCCGGCGTGTAGGCGAGCGATAGTTCCTGCTGGGTCGTACAGGGTTTGGTGACGTGGGTTGCGATCTTCCCGGGTGTAGGGAATTCGTGGTAGTTGAGGGCTTCTTTTTTCAGATCTTTGAACATGTGGTTTCCATTATAGATAGTAGCCAGGCATTTGTTGGTTATTGGACGATTTTAAGGGGTTGTCCGATTTCGGGCTCACCCGTGGGATAGAGGTCATTCAACAGGCGCAGTTCGGATTCTGCATAGCGGGGTATGGGCGAGATTTTCGCCAATAACCGGAAGTTAATATCAGCCCGGGTTTTGGTGACGGCAAGCCGCAGACCGGTGGCGAGTTTTTTTTCCTTTGCGGAGAGGTGGTGATAGCTGCGCGCCACGTCCCTGAACTTGTCATCAAACAGTTTCTGGTTGTCGGCTTTGCGACCGACGCGCACGTTGGCGGTGGTTTTCAGCCGGTCGGCCTCTGCGATCACTTCCTGTAAACGTTTGTCGTTGTCAGGATGAGTGGCGAATACGCCGTGGTAAGCGCGTGCTTCGCGTTTTTCTTCACGAGCCCGTTGTTGCTCGAACTGTTCCTGGTTTTTCAGTACACCGATAACTTCCAGCATGGCCTGCGGGTCGTAACCGCTGCGGGCCAGGTACTGGGCACCGAGGCGATCCGATTCCAGTTCCTGTTCGCGTCCGTAGCCGCTCAGCATCGCCTTGCCGAACACACTGAAAAGATCCTGGCTGCCCGGCACACCGGTAGCAGCCCCTAAAACGGTGCCGGCGATACCGGTGGCGGTGGCGGCACTCTGCTGGCGTACCGAGTGGCGCGCAGTCACATGGCCGATCTCGTGCCCGAGTACCGCCGCGAGCTCCGCTTCCGAATTCAGATAGGCCAGGATGCCGCGCGTTATATAAATGTAGCCGCCCGGCAGCGCGAAGGCATTCACTGTGGGCGTGTCGATAACGGTAAAATGATAGTTCAGCTGTGGACGGTGGCTGACCTTCGCGATGCGCTGGCCAACCTGGTCGACATAGGCTGCAAGCTCCGGGTCAGGGTAGACCGACATCTCCCGAAGTATCTGTTCGTTGTATTTGGCGCCAAGGCTGATTTCCTCGCTTTCCGACATGAGGACAAAATCCTGGTCACCTGTCACAGGATTGGTTGCGCAGCCCTGTAACAGGGTAAAGGCGAAAATGCTTATCAGTAGTAGTACAGTTAGTCGCACGGCTTGCATATGGGCTTCCGGGTGGAGTCTTCCAGCGGCGCGGGAACGGCAACGCAAATGCTATTGTACAGAAACAGGCGCGGCACGCAGTGGCGGGCCTGGGGAGGTTAGTCAATAAATCGCAGCATTGCCGGATGGTGGACGCTCATGCGCAACTCGCCTTTTTTAGCGTACGCCCAGCCGCGGACCTCGATAGTCCGTCCTACCCAGCTGCGATTCGGACGGTTGCTGAACCAGCGTATATCCTGGTCAGGAATGCGCAGCGCAAAGCGTCCTTGCAGATTCACCCAGGTAGCGCCACCACCCTGGTTGACGCGCACGATACGCCCCTGTACGCGTTGAAACCCGGTGCTGCGCAGACCCAGCTGGGCGGAGTTTTTTACGGCGTAGCCGGGTTGATGCCATACGCCTGAATCCGTAGCGCGCGCTGTTTTTTCGGCTTGTTGATAACAGTCGAGAAAACGCGTGTTGGGTGGTATGGCAATCATCCAGCCCAGGCCTTCGCGCAGCAGCTCGGCGGTCAGGTTGCTGTCATCCGGCAACCACAGGTTGGCCAGCTTGCGTCCGTAGCGGTCCGTTTGCTGCTCACCGTAGAGCAGGCGCGCCCGGTTGCCGTGCTGAAACAGTAGCTGGCGCAGCCGGTCTCGCGCCCTGATCGCCATTGGCTGGGCGGGTTTTTCCTTGCGGGCGAGTTCCGGTGTATTGACGCCGATGAGGCGAATTTTTCGATTGTCGCCCAGTACCAGCGTGTCACCGTCAGTGACATAGCGGACTTTAACCGGTTCAGTATGTTGGGGCGGGGCGCAGGTATCTGCACCGGCCGGTGCCAGCCAGACAACGAGCACAAAAAAGACGCCAACCCGGGGCGCCTTCTTCGGCCAGTTGTACATGGCAGGCTTCAGGAAGACTTCATGCCGTATTTGCGACGGAAGCGGTCCACGCGGCCACCGCTATCGAGCATCTTTTGCTTGCCGGTGTAAAAAGGGTGGCACTGGGCGCAAACCTCAATAGTCAGATCCTTGCCAACCGTAGACCGGGTCTGGAAGCTGTTGCCGCAGCTACAGGTTACAGAAATGTCGTCGTATGCAGGATGGATATCCGCTTTCATGGTTCTGCCTCAATAAACACCGGGCGGCGCGGGCGACCGAAATCAGGCGCCTGCCGAAAGGCCGCGAATAATACGGTAAACCGGTAGACTGGACAAGCCCCGCTGTCGGACTATGTCAGGCCCTGTGCGGGAACTCCAGCACGTCGGCCCTGGGTGGTGGCTCAAAACCACCTTTGCTAATGCGTTCCAGAGCTTCACGCAGACCGCCTGGGCCTACCAGGGAATCCCACATCATTTCACTGAGTTTTATGCAGGCAGCCATCGGATTGCTGGCCTGCTTGCGGACCTGGTCGATCCTCCACTGCAGGCAACGCATGCGGTGTTGTTTGTCGACCGGCATACGCTGAATCACTTCTTCAATAAGTTCGGCGCGCCTTGCCTCAAAGGCCTCGGGATCGGACTTTGCAAGTTTCGAAAATTGATCAAAGTCAATCAGTGGGTCACAGGTCTTGGCTTGTTCTGTTTGTACTTGTTGCATGAAGATCTCCGCCAGCGTGTGCAATGAGTTAGCCGCTTTGTTGTTATCCGGACTATGAGAATATCATAAGCTTCGGCATGGTCCCTAGCCCATCCCTGAAATGTTTTAAGTTTTTGTTAAACATAATAAAAATTGAGAGCTATGCGCGAAATAAACCATAATATCCTTATGGTAATAGACATTTTCTTACAAATTGGATTGCAGATATCCCAACTACGTCAAATTTTTGCTAGCCCGATTTCCGTGACCTGCAAAGATTAATTCCGGGGATGACAAAAAAATGGCGCGTGTTATGTTGGGTCGAGTACCCTAGTTCGCGGACACGGTACGGTTTCGGACCCACTCACGTAATTCTCTGAGCCGC
>CAJXFW010000012.1 GCA_913053655.1 uncultured Thiogranum sp.
ATGCGCCGTTTCTGTCGCACGCCGGGCGTTGCAGTGAGCAACTGGATCGCTGGTTGCTGAAGGGTGAAAAGCAGGTGTGTCATGCGACTGGCTGAGCAGCTTCCAGACAAATCACTGGCGCGCCGCAGTTTCGAGTCTGCGGCGGAAGGTTATGACAAGGCCGCGGTATTGCAACAGGAAATCGGGCGACGTCTCCAGCAGCGCCTGGAGCTGGTGAAGATCCAGCCGGAACGTATTCTGGATCTGGGCTCGGGAACCGGCCAATGCATACCTGATCTGTTTGCGCGATATAAAAAAACGGATGTGGTTGCGTTGGATATCGCCATGCCGATGCTGCAACATGCGCGCAAGCGCGGTCGCTGGTTGCGCCGACCACGCTGCGTTTGCGCAGATGCCGAACGGCTGCCGTTCGCAGACAGTCAGTTCGACCTGATATTTTCCAACCTCATGTTGCAATGGTGTGTGGACCTCGACGGCGTATTTTCGGAGTTACAGCGTGTGCTGCGCCCCGGCGGTCTGCTGCTGTTTACCAGTTTTGGCCCGGATACCCTGCACGAGCTGCGCGCCAGCTGGGCGCAGGTCGATGACTATAACCACGTTAATGCTTTCCAGGATATGCACGATGTCGGCGATGCGTTGCTGAAAGCGCGCTTTGCGGACCCGGTTATGGATATGGAAAGGTTAACATTGACCTACCCCGATGTATGGCAGCTGATGCGCGAGCTTAAACAGATCGGTGCACATAATGTAACTGCGGGCCGGCCGCGCGGTTTGACCGGCAAAGCGCACATGCAGCAGCTTGTCAAAGCCTACGAACGCTACAGGCGTGACAAGGTGCTTCCCGCCAGTTACGAAATTGTCAATGGACACGCATGGGCGACATCCGATGTGAACACGATTCCGGTTGAGAGTATCGAACGGGGATGACACGCGGATTCTTCATTGCCGGTACCGATACCTGTGTGGGAAAAACCTGCGTCAGCCTGGGTCTGATGCGCGCCTTGCAGGCACAAGGCTATGCAGTTGTGGGTATGAAGCCGGTTGCCAGCGGTTGTCACGCTGCTGCAAACGGATTGGAAAATGATGATGCACTGAGACTGCAACAGTGTTCTTCCTTGTCGGTGAATTACACACAGGTCAATCCGTATGCATTTGAGCCTGCTATAGCGCCACACCTGGCTGCCCGGATCAATGGCACCAATATCCAGGTGCCGGTGATTGGAAAAAATTTCCGTGAGCTGTCGGAGGGAGCTGACTATATTGTGGTGGAAGGGACAGGCGGCTGGTTGGTGCCCATCAATGCAGAACAGACCATGCAGGATGTCGCCCTCGACCTCGGGCTGCCGGTGGTACTGGTCGTAGCGATTCGCATGGGTTGTTTAAATCACACGCTGCTGACAGCGGCTGCGATTCACCAATCAGGCTTGCGGCTGGCCGGATGGGTTGCCAATCATATTGACCCGCAATGCGGACACCTGCATGAGCTTGTTACTTCCCTGGATGAACGTCTGCCGGCCGCATTGCTCGCGGAAATTTGCTTCGCCCGGGATAACGGTGCGGTAGAAAAGCAGGCTGGCCGGATGGATCTGGCGCCGCTGCTTCAGGCTAGTTGATTTTCTTTTTGACCTTGCGAATTTCCCGGATAGCGGGTTCGTAGCCGCTATCCCGTGCTTTTTGCAGCCAGTTCAAAGCCAGCTGGTAATTGCGCTTGTGGGTGTCGTATAGCTTGCCAAGCTGGAACTGAGCCGGTGGATAACCCTGTTCCGCGGCCTTCACCAGCCAGGTCTCGGCAGCGGGGATGCTCTTGTCCACGCCCTGTCCCCTCAGGTAAAAGCTGCCTACCTTGTACTGTGCCTTGTCCAGGCCCTGGTCGGCTGCCTTACTGTACCATTCAAAAGCGAGTTCATCGTCGCCATCGACGCCACGGCCTTTTTCGTAGCGGTAGCCGATGTCGTATTGCGCTTTAATGTTGCCGTCTTCCGCCGCCGCCAGTTTGTGTTCGAAGGCGAATTCGCCGGCGGCAAAACTGCTGGTACAGGCCAGTACAGTAATCAGAACGCATATGTATCTTGTCAGACGTCTCATTTCCCATTTCCCGGAAGTATTTGCGCGACTACAGGTGCGGCGTGAAATGCCTCTGATCGCATATCTATACACGGGATTTCGGCGGTTTGGACAATGACTTGAACGTGAGTAAGGTGGGTTGATGTCGGGTGAGGGGTATATTCGAATGCCCGAGCTGGATTTATACAGAGTGGGGCTTGATATCGATAGATTATTGTCGAAAAAAATTACAGGACTCCTGATTAAATCAAGTTTCTGTGAAGAACACTTAACCTTTTGTAATTTATAGAATAGTACAAAAAACATTGGCGATGTATCGGTATGCTTATTTGTCAATGACACGGTCGTGTGATTAAAAGATCATTGTGGAATAACACTCAATGAGTAATAAATAATATACCTATATAATCATATGTAAAATATTGATATAGGTCAATTTTATAGCTATAGATTTTAATTTTTTTTGCACCCTGTTTGGGCAGTGCTGTAGCATGCGCTGGACCCGGGGGGTGGAGATATCGCCGGGGGCACGTTGGTCGCAGCCCGGTTTGATAATAACAGTGATGCTGGCAGGTTTTTGCTCCGGCCTGACGGTCCCCTATCCTGGCGAGGCACCCTGCGATTTTATTTTAAAGAATAGATTGATCGGGCACCTGCCGGGTGTGCGGTGGTAAGCAAAGAATAACGAATTCAGGGTTTCGGAAGGAGAGATGTTGGCATGTTGGAATCAAAAGCAAAACGAGCGTTGACAACGGTGGCAGGACTTGCACTGTTAGGTAACGCCGGAGGAGCCGCTGCAGATTATGCATTGAATCTGCGCAGGGGTGTGACATCCATCAGTCACGAGGCCTACGATCTTCATATGTTGATCCTGTGGATCTGCGTGGCGATCGGGGTTGTGGTGTTCGGCGCCATGTTCATATCCATCTTTAGCCACCGCAAATCCAAAGGGGCTCAGCCTGCGCAGTTTCATGAAAGTACCACGGTCGAAGTTATCTGGACCATCGTTCCCTTCCTGATCCTGATCGGTATGGCGATTCCGGCTACCAAGGCGCTGGTGGCGATGGAAGACACCAGTAACTCTGACCTCAGTATCAAGGTGACGGGTTACCAGTGGAAGTGGGGTTACGAATACCTGGACAGTGGAGTGAGCTTTATCAGTTCGCTGGCCACGCCCAAAGAACAGATATTCAACGAGCAGGACAAGGGTTTGAACTACCTGCTGGAAGTCGACAACCCGGTTGTTGTGCCGATTAACAAGAAAGTCCGTCTGATGATCACGGCCAATGACGTGATCCACGCCTGGTGGGTGCCGGATCTGGGTATGAAGAAAGATGCCATTCCCGGATTTGTCAATGAAATGTGGTTCAATATCGAGAAGGAAGGGACCTACCGCGGCCAGTGCGCCGAACTCTGTGGCAAGGACCACGGGTTCATGCCCATCGTGGTTGTCGCCAAAAACGAGGCTGACTACCAGAAGTGGATCGCCGACAAGAAGAGCGAGATGGGTGCAGCATCAGCCGGCGCCGATCGGGAGTGGGCGATGGCTGAGCTGATGGAGCGCGGTAAAAAAGTCTACACGAGCAATTGTGCGGCCTGCCATCAGGCCGGCGGTGCAGGGATACCCGGCACCTTCCCGGCGTTGAAGGGAAGCGCGATTGCGACCGGCCCGAAAGACGCACACATGAAACTTGTCATGCATGGCAAATCCGGTACAGCAATGGCGGCGTTCGCCAGTCAGCTGAACGATATCGATCTCGCCGCGGTTATCACCTATGAGCGCAATGCATGGGGCAACGATATCGGTGACCTGGTTCAACCTTCAGAAATAAAGGCAGCCCGTTAAGGGTCGTGGAGGAGAAGTAATGAGTACTGCAGCAACACACGACGCACATCACGAAGAGCACGCGAAGGGTTTACTTCGCTGGGTCTTTACCACCAACCATAAGGATATCGGCACCCTGTACCTGGTTTTTGCACTGACCATGTTCTTTGTCGGTGGCGCCATGGCGATGGTCATCCGCGCTGAGCTGTTCCAGCCGGGGTTACAGTTTGTGGATCCACAGTTTTTCAACTCGATGACCACTATGCACGCTTTGATCATGGTGTTCGGTGCTGTCATGCCGGCTTTTGTCGGGCTGGCCAACTGGCTGATACCGATGATGATCGGTGCGCCCGACATGGCGCTGCCGCGTATGAACAACTGGAGCTTCTGGATCCTGCCATTTGCCGCACTGATGCTGGTTGGCACCCTGTTTATGGACGGTGGCGCACCGGCGGGTGGCTGGACCATGTATCCGCCGCTGGTGCTGCAGACCGGTGACGCGTTCCCGTTCCTGATCTTCTCGGTTCACCTGCTCGGTATCTCCTCGATCATGGGGGCGATTAACATCATCGTGACGATAATGAACATGCGCGCGCCGGGCATGACCATGATGAAGATGCCGTTGTTCGTCTGGACCTGGCTGATTACGGCGTATCTGTTGATTGCCGTTATGCCGGTATTCGCGGGTGCGGTCACCATGCTGTTGACGGATCGTTTCTTTGACACCTCGTTCTTTAATGCCGCCGGTGGTGGTGATCCGGTGATGTTCCAGCATATTTTCTGGTTCTTCGGTCACCCCGAGGTCTATATCATGATCCTGCCGGCGTTCGGCGTGATATCGGCGATCATTCCGACCTTTGCGCGCAAGAGGCTGTTCGGTTACAGCTCAATGGTGTACGCGACGGCATCGATTGCTTTCCTGTCGTTCATTGTCTGGGCGCACCACATGTTCACGGTAGGCTTGCCGCTGACCGGTGAGCTGTTCTTTATGTATGCCACCATGCTGATCGCGGTACCCACCGGCGTGAAGGTGTTTAACTGGGTGTCCACCATGTGGAAAGGTTCAATGACCTTCGAAACCCCCATGCTGTTTGCTATCGGTTTTGTGATGTTGTTTACCATCGGGGGTTTCTCGGGGTTGATGATGTCGATTACACCGATCGATTTTCAGTACCACGACACCTACTTTATTGTCGCGCATTTCCACTACGTGCTGGTATCGGGGTCGGTGTTCTCCATTTTTGCAGCGGTTTACTACTGGCTGCCCAAGTGGACCGGCAATATGTATGACGAAAAACTCGGCAAACTGCATTTCTGGTTGTCGGCCATTTTTGTCAACGTACTGTTCTTCCCGCAGCACTTCCTGGGACTGGCCGGTATGCCGCGTCGTATTCCGGACTATTCGACCCAGTTTGCCGGTTTCAACGAGATTTCCAGTCTCGGTGGATTCGCTTTCGGTCTCACGCAGCTGCTGTTTGTCTACATCGTGATCAAAACGGTCCGCGGCGGCAGCAAGGCAACTGACCAGGTATGGGAAGGTGCCGACGGTCTGGAATGGACACTGCCTTCACCGCCTCCCTATCACAGCTTCACGACGGCTCCCGAGGTTAAGTAGACGCAATGCGTACGAGTGCAAGTGCGATGTCTGTAGACGATGAATCGAAACTGAGGCGTGCAAACATCCGCCTGGCATTGCTGCTCGTGGCAGTGGTGGTCGGTGTGCTGGTGGCGTTTTTCTGGTCGGTTACATCTTCCTCGGGTGGTGCCGTGTGAAGACAGCCCATGCTATGACAGCGAACCGGAAGATATCGCGGAACTCACCGTCGTATACCTTTTTTGATAAACAGAAAGCACTTAACTGAAAGCTATCAGCCAATACGAGGATGGAAGTATGAGTGATACAAACGGCAGCTATTACGTGCCCCATGGCAGCGGCTGGCCCATTATCGGTTCGATCGGCCTGTTCACCATGATGCAGGGATTTGCCAACTTTTTGAATGGCTCGGGCATAGGCAGTACGGTGATGCTGGTCGGATTCGCCATCCTGCTGTTCATGGTATTTGGCTGGTTTCGGACCGTCATCAACGAGAGTGAGACGGGTACCTACAATAGGCAGGTGGATAAGTCTTTCCGCTGGGGCATGGGCTGGTTCATTTTTTCCGAAGTCATGTTCTTCGCGGCCTTTTTCGGAGCCCTGTGGTATACGCGGGTGCTTGTTATGCCGTGGCTGGGTGGCGGTGACCCGGGAACCCACGAGCTGCTGTACCCTAACTGGGAGGCTAGCTGGCCGACCAATGGTCCGGGAGACGTGGGTGGTGCCTTTACGCTGCTCGATCCCTGGAAGATCCCGGCGCTGAATACCCTGCTATTGTTGTCGAGTGGTGTAACCATTACGTTCGCGCACTGGGCCCTGAAGAAGGGCAATCGCGGCTCGCTGATCATGTGGATGATAGCAACGGTTGTCCTGGGCGCGACGTTCCTGGGTTTTCAGGCTTATGAGTATGGCCAGGCTTACAGCGAGCATCATAATCTGACGCTGGGATCCGGCATCTACGGTTCTACATTCTTCATGTTGACCGGTTTCCACGGCCTGCATGTGACCCTCGGCACCATTATGTTGATCGTGATTACGCTGCGTTGCGCGAAAGGGCACTTCACGGCAGACAGGCATTTCGGTTTTGAAGCGGTAGCCTGGTACTGGCACTTTGTGGATGTGGTCTGGCTGGGGCTGTTTATATTTGTCTACCTGCTGTAGTCAGGAAGACAGGTGTCGGACAGGGGCGCCGCGTAAATGGTGCCTTTTTTATTTTGCGGGTTGCGCTGCCGGTGGGTTGGCAGGGTGACTGGCTGGATAGATGCCGTGCGGTTTTATCTGGCCGGTGAAGACACCGAGCATCAGCAGGCCGAACAGCACAACCGAAAGACCAATGCGCACGGTCAGCGCCTTGGCGGTGCGCTCGGTTTTCCCGTTATCCCTGATCAGAAACAACATACCACTGGCAAGGCTGACAACGATGGCGATCAGCGCAACAACGATAAGGGTCTTAATCAACATGTTTGTACTCGGGAGCGGATATCAGAATTTCTGAGTATAGGGTAAGCAGATTTCGCTCGCGAGTGATAGACGCGCTGCGTACGCTTTCGGCATGTTAATTGGCAGTCTGGAGTTCAGTCCCGGTCGCTGGCCGACAGCGGTGACGCTGGTATTGCTTGGATTATTGATATCCCTGGGTTTCTGGCAGCTGGATCGTGCCGAACAGAAAAGAGCTTTGCTTGACCAGTACGGTGGTGGACAGAAACAAACTGTCCTGCAGCTCGAAGCGGACCTGAAATCGGCCGCCGGGCTGAACTACCGGAATGCCGTTGTGACGGGGCACTATGATAGCGGTCACCAGTTCCTGCTGGATAATCGCACCCACGCCGGGCAGGTCGGCTACGAGGTGCTGACGCCGTTTTCGATTCGCGACGCTAACGTGGCGGTATTGGTTAACCGCGGCTGGATCCCGCTGGGTGCAAGCCGCGACCGGCTTCCGGAAGTGACCGTTAGAGAAGACCAGCAGCAGATTTCAGGGCGCCTGAAAATTCCGCCGAAGAAGGTGTTCATGCTCGGCGAGGAGGACCCCCGTCAGGGCTGGCCGTGGCGTATCCAGCGGATTCGTATCGAGGCGCTGTCGGCGGAGTTGGGGCGACCCTTGTTGCCGGTGGTATTCCTGTTAGACGCTGAGCAGCCCGATGGCTATACGCGCAAGTGGCGGCCGCTGACCGGCTTTGGCCCGGAACGGAATGTTGCCTATGCCGTGCAATGGTTTGGCCTGGCGGTGACCTTGCTGATTATCTACCTGAAGGTGAATACCCACAAAATAGAAGGTTGATCTGGAAAATATGAGCGCAGTTTCAAACAAAAATACCGGTCAGCGGCGTGCGCGCCTGTCCATGGTGCTGGTGCTGGCCATGTTTGCGGCACCTCTGGTAGTGGCCTGGCTGGCCCTCAGTGTGTTTCCGGACTGGCGGCCTGGAAGCACGACCAATCGCGGAGATTTGGTGGAACCTGTACGCTTGTTGCCGGCTTTTAATCTGGAAACATTAGCGGGCACAGAGATCGACGAAACTTTCCTGCGTGGCAAGTGGACAATACTCTATCTGGCGCAAGGCGTTTGCGACCGACCCTGCGTCAAACAGCTTTATAATATCCGGCAGATTCGCCTCGCCCAGGGTCAGAACATCGACCGCTTGCGGCGGCTGATGTTTTGGGACAGGACCGGAGTCAGTGACGCGCAGCAGCAGGAATTGCAGACACACTTCCCGGGGCAGGTCATTGCGCCGGTGGCTGGTGAGAAAGCGCTGCTGCAGGCATTTGCCCTGGACGAACAGGACCCGCTTACGGCTAATCGGATCTATTTGATTGATCCGCTGGGCAACCTGATGATGAAATACGAGCCGGATGAGAAGCCCCAGGGGATGATCAAGGACCTGGAGAAGCTCTTAAAATACTCTGGTTTAGGGTAAAATGGCGCGCCCTGATGGGCCACCGGATAGCGGAAACACGATGGCTTACTCACTGACTGCCAAACCTGCGGCGCACTGGCGCGACTATCTCGGTGTCTGCAAACTCAAGGTGGTGGCGCTGATTGTGTTCACGGCACTGGTCGGCATGTTCCTCGCCGTACCGGGCATGGTGCCCTGGCAGCCGCTGGTTTTCGGCACTCTGGGTATCGGGTTGGCGGCAGCATCCGCCGCGGCCATCAATCACGTGGTGGACCAGCACGCCGACGCACTTATGAAACGCACCGCAGCACGTCCGGTTGCCAGCGGTAGTCTCACAGGCCGTAACTGCCTGGTGTTCGCACTGCTGATTGGTGCGCTGGCCATGTGGATCCTGATCCAGTTCGTGAATACGCTGACCGCGGTACTGACCTTCGCTTCGCTGATTGGCTACGCGGTGGTCTACACGCTTTTTCTGAAACGTGCCACGCCGCAGAACATTGTCATAGGCGGTGCCGCGGGTGCTGCACCACCGGTGTTGGGATGGACCGCTGTGACCGGTAGCGTTGATCCTCATGCGCTGCTGCTGTTTCTGATCATTTTCGTCTGGACGCCCCCGCATTTCTGGGCGCTGGCGATTCACCGGCGCAACGAATACGCTAAAGCCGATATACCCATGCTGCCGGTTACGCACGGTGTGAATTTCACGCGGCTTCAGGTGTTGTTGTATACCATACTGCTGGTGGTCGTTACGGTGTTGCCGTTCATTACCCACCTGAGCGGTTTGCTGTATCTTGCCGGCGCGCTGGCGCTGGGCGCCGGTTTCCTCTACCACGCCATCGCGCTGATGCGTGACAGCAGTGACAGGCAGGCCATGAAGACCTTCAGTTATTCGATTATTTACCTGATGGCCTTGTTTGCCTTTCTGCTGGTTGACCATTACCTGCCGATTTAGCCTCCGAAACCCTGTTATTTCCATCTTCATTGACCTGTATCAACCCCGGGTGCTGATTTTTATACCCTCTGCTACTTGCTAGACTCCCCGGTATTAGTAGATGCTGGTCACTGTTTATGGTGACGATGAAAAGAGGTAATCAAGGTGCTGACTAAATCACTGTGTGAAGACAATATTGCCATGTGTATCAAGGACCACGACAAACGGATCCTTGAACAGAATGACCTGTGCCGCGAAATCTGTGGAGATTTCCTGGGAGTGTCGTGCGAAAAAGGCTGTATGGAGCTGTACGCCCGGGATGATTCCCATCAGTGGAAGGAATGGGGTAGCCGGGTATACAAGAACAAACTGATACACGGGTCTTTTTTCGATGTCACACTGCTCTGCACCGAGAAGCATATCACTACGTTTCTTCAGCCTCTAAAAGAGAAGTATGAAATGGCGATGGCTTTCTATCAGTCAAAAGGCCTGACCCGGCGTGAAACCGAAGTGGTGTCGTTTACGATCCGTGGCACATCCAATACCGAGATCTGCAGCCAGCTGTCGATATCCAGGGCAACGTTAAGAACACATCTGAACAATGTCTACCGTAAATTCCGGGATCTGGGTGAGACACCTGATTTTATACCGGCAAACCGCGTGCAGGGATAGGCATGCCCCTGACAATATGAGGGACCATCCATGAAGCCTTGTGTCTATATCCATACCAATCATAAGCAGATTGTAGGCGCCTATGTTGCCGAACATGCCTTGCGCCGTTATTCCAGTAACAACGAAAAATTCGACGTCAAGCTAATCCAGCTCAAGGACCATTCGTTTTTCAGCGCCCGTGAAGGACAGCTATACCTGCGCGATGGCATGCGTCGACCGTGGCTCAATAATGACCTGCAGTCATTTACTCCGCTGCGTTTTATGCCCCCGGGGCTGATGGGCTATACAGGGCGTTCAGTAGTGATTGACCCGGATATTTTCGCGGTATCGGATGTCTGGGATCTGCTATCGCTCGATATGGAAGGCAAGGCCATCATGTGTCGGCCGCGCACCGGCACCAAGGGCCGGTTCGACCGATGCCTGGCCAGCAGTGTGATGTTGCTCGATAACGCCCGGCTGAAACACTGGCGGGTCGAAGAAAATTTCAATGCCATGTTCGAAGGCAAGCGCGACTACATGAACTGGATATGTCTCAAGACGGAACCGGCGCAGAGTATTGGCCTGTTCGAGAACGAGTGGAATGATTTCGACAAGCTCACTGAAAAGACGCGCATGTTGCACACCACCAAGCGAAAAACGCAGCCCTGGAAAACCGGTTTGCCGATCGACCACCGACCACGAGAGAAATTTCCGTACTTCCCGCCACTTGCCTGGGTGATGAAGGCCAGGCGCAAGCTGTTCGGTGAGTATGCCTTTCTCGGTCACTACCGGCAGCACCCCGATCCCAACCAGGAGAAGCTGTTTTTCGGTTTACTCAAAGAGTGCCTGGAGCAGGGCAAGGTCGATGAGACGATGATCCGCGAGCAGATGAACCAGAATAATGTGCGTCACGACGCATTAGAGGTGCTGGACAGGACACCGCCGCTTGCGCACACCTGATGGCTGGCAAAAACCATCAGAAGGCTGACCGCTAATGGAATATTGTGTTTTTATACACACCAATCACAAGCAGATCGTTGGTGCGCTGGTCGCCGAGTACGCACTCAGGCGCAACTCAACGCATAACGACAAATTCGATGTCAGGATCATCCATCACCAGGATTACCCGTTCTTCCGGGAATACGAAGGCAAGCTCTATCTGCGCGATGGCGTAAAGCGCCCCTGGTATAACAACGATCTGCAATCGTTTACACCGACCCGTTTCATGCCGCCGGAGTTGATGGGCTTCGAGGGCCGGGCGGTCGTCATTGACCCCGATATCTTCGCCGTCGGCGATATTTGGGAGCTGTTGTCACGCGACATGCAGGGCAAGGCTATACTATGCCGGCGTCGCGCCGGCCCCAAGGGTGTGGTGGATCGTTGTCTGGCCAGCAGTGCCATGCTGCTGGATAATGTGCAATTGAAACACTGGAAGGTGGAAGAGAAATTCCGCCGCATGTTCAGCTTCGAACAGGACTATCAGCCCTGGATTTGCCTGAAGGACGAAGCGCGCGAGAGTATCGGATTCTTCGAAAATGCCTGGAACGACTTCGACAAACTCGATGAAAACACCAAAATGATTCACAACACCCGGCGCCGCACCCAGCCCTGGAAAGCGGGCCTGCCCATCGACTGGCGGCCGGCGGAAACCTTTCGCCTGTTCCCCCCGTTTGGCTGGCTGATGCGTGCCCGGCGCCACCTGTTTGGTGAATATGCGCTATTGGGGCATTACAAACCGCACCCGGATCTGAAGCAGGAACAGTTCTTCTTCGGACTACTCAAGGAATGTCTGGAGAAGGGAATCGTCACGGAAGATATGATCCGTGCGCAAATGGCCCAGAACCATGTACGTCACGATGCTCTGGAGGTGATGGACAGAACACCCAGGCTTATTGGTGCCTGAAAAGCAGAATTTACTCAGAAACGGTGAACTTTTTTACGCATCACCCGGTCACGCACGGTCCGGTAAATATTTTCCGGGTTGGCCACCACAATAAATACACGCCGCAGGCGGTCCTCAGGGCAGCTGATTTCACGTACCGCGTGCCATGAGTGACGGGTACGTTCAAAGATAAGGCTGTAATTTCCTATCGAGCTGGCAGAGACCTCGTTGCTGAAGTCATCGAGTGTCGGGGCAGTTTCAAATTTGAGTTGCCCGCCATCATCCAGCACCAGTGTATCCCCGCCCCAGGCCGGATCCCAGTTACCTTCCGGGTTGAAATAGAAAAGCTGGGAGCCGTGCTCGCGCACGGAATCGGTATGTGGCGATACCGAGCACCCGTTCGGCGTGTAGTGCCAGTGGAATCGCAGGTTAATTTTTCGCGCCCCAAACAGTTTTGCCAGGTTATTGCGGTAACTGTCGCCGCACAGCTCTGCGATAAATTCTTTCCAGGGTTCCGGTACCGGCGTCCCCGGCGCGTACTCCAGCGAGTAGCGGTCGTGGGGTTTCTGCCCTGCAATGCGCTCATAGCCGAATTTTTTTTCGAACAGGGATACATCCGGCATATTGTTCAGCAGTCGCTGGTAGCCCTCGTCAGTCAACAGTCCCTGTGGGTTGATCCAGGGATACGGTTGCGTGGTGCGGAATTCAGCGGCATTGATAGCCTTGAACTTGTCGAAGTCGAGATATTGCATAGGGTTCACGCAGCCGCCAGCGGCGGTGTACGTTCCACCAGTTGCAGCGCATCGTGACGCACATGGTTCTGGCGCATTTCCTCGCGTACCAGTGACTCGCTGACAATGCCGTTTTCCAGGCACTCGCGCACCAGCCCAAAAAAGAACTGTTCCTGTTTCGGATCCGGGTGGGGTTGGTAATGTCCCAACAGGCCGTACTCACCGAACATGCGCGCGCGCAGCCGGTTCAGTTTCGCCAGCGCCGGGTACTTGCGTAACTTGTCGGCAGGCGTGAAGTCGACCCGCAGGCCGGTTTTCCAGGGCTGGGTGCGGCGTTTGGTATTGTGTATCATTTTCGTCTGCGCGGTCAGGTGATCGAAATCGTTCCACTCATCTTCGAGCACGCCAAGATTCCCGGGTGACTCGTGGCGCAATACGATCCAGTCCTTGTAGTCGCGCTCGAACTGGAACAGTTCGTCGAATTCCCGTTCCGTCTCCCAGTGGCGCAGCTTTGCACAATCCAGCAGCATCACACTGGTGGCAATCTGCCAGGATTTCTCCTGCTTATGAGACCGATGCCGACCCATGATGGCAGCGCCCTGCATATCGCGGATAAACAGATCGTAGACATCACCGACCGCGAAGACATCCGGATCGACCACCACCGCCCGGCCCTCGTGGCCCATCAGTTTCGGGGGCATGAAGCGCAGCGGCGTAAAGGACTGGAGGTCCTCCATGCGCCAGACCCGGCGGGTACTACCACGCAGGAAGGCCTGTCCTTCTTTCTCAGCAAGGAACGGGTAATCCTTTACGTGCATGATTTCAACTTCGAAGGCATCGGGGTGTGCCGAGTTGCGTTTCATCGAATACGCGGATACCAGTGCGCCCAGCCATTGCCGCTCGTTGCTCTGAATGTAGACTTTCAGTTTCATCAGGCCACACCTCCTCATCATCGCGGCAGATGTTAATCAAGCAGCCGCTGTATAGTATTGATCTGGATCAAGGTCCGGAGGAGATGAATCGATAGACTTTTCCGGCTAAGAATCCTGAAATACCGGCGGGGGGTAGCTGCGTGGATTATTGTGTATTCATCCAGGCCAACGACAAGCAGATGCTCGGCGCTATCGTTGCCGAGTACGCAGTGCGGCGCTACTCGCAGCACAACGACCGTTTCGATGTGCATATCATGGATTACGATGATATCCCTGTACTCAGCCAGCACGAAGGCCGGCGTTTTCTGCGCGACGGCGGCAGGCGCATCTGGGTACGTGATGACCTGCAGTCTTTTACCCCCAGCCGGTTTCTGCCGCCACAGCTGATGGGTTACCAGGGGCGTGCACTGGTTATCGACCCGGACGTCTTCGCACTGGCGGATGTCTGGGAGCTGTTGTCACGCGACATGCGGGGCAAGGCCATCCTGTGCCGCCCGAAATCCGGCAACAAAGGCAAACGCGGCTGTCTCGCCACCAGCGTCATGTTGCTGGACTGCGCAAGGCTCGGGCACTGGCGCTTCGACGAACAATTTCATGCCATGTTCGAAGGAAAACGCGACTATATGAAATGGGTGTGCCTGAAATACGAGGATCCACAAACCATCGGATTCTTTGAGAGTGAATGGAATGATTTCGATCACCTGACCGAGCACACCAGGATGCTGCACACCACCAAGCGCAAGCACCAGCCCTGGAAAACCGGCCTGCCGATCGATTACCGCCCGGCCGATTCATTCCGGGTATTTCCACCGCGGCACTGGTTTCGCCGTGCACGGCGCGGCCTGTTCGGTGACTACGGCTTGCTGGGCCGCTATGCTCGTCATCCCGACCCCAGGCAGGAACAGTTCTTCTTCGGCCTGGTGCGGGAGTGTCTCGAACAGGGTGTGGTGACAGAGGCACAGTTGCAGGAGGCCATGGCACGCAACTACCTGCGCCACGATGCGTTGGAACTTATTGAGAAAACGCCGCCGCCGGCAGCCTGAAGGGTAACAAAAATGTCTGTTTTGAACTTTGCCGCATTCGATAACACCCCGCTGAACCGCGACCCCTACGACTTCATCGTGGTAAAGGACGCCATTGCCGCCGATCGTATCGAGGAACTCAATCGGGACTACCCGCACATCGACAAGCCGACCAACTATGATCCTCGCGAACTTGACTATGGCCCCAGCTTCAGGCGCCTGCTGGAAGAACTGGGCGGCCCGGAGTTCGAGCAGCATGTCGCGAAAAAATTTGGTGTAGACCTGAGTGGTGCCATAAAAACCATTACCGTGCGCAAGTACTCGGAACCCAGCGACGGCCATATTCATACCGATCACTGGAGCAAGATCATCACACTGCTGGTGTATTTCAACCCGGAGTGGGAACAGGAAGGCGGCCGGCTGCGCATCCTGCGTTCGGGTGGGGATATCGAGGACTACAGCGCCGAGGTGGCGCCGCTTGGGGGTACCGTACTGGCGTTCCGGCGCTGCAATAAATCCTGGCACGGCTACAAGCGCTTCAAGGGTGAAAGGCGCATGATCCAGATGAGCTGGGTAAAACCGGGGCGCCTGGCCTGGTACGCACAACAGACGGCGCGCCTGTGCACCCATACCTTCAAGCGCCTGGGCAGGTTGTTGTCATAAGCTGTTAATGACGAACATACCAAATAAGAAAGAGGTGCTGTTGCCACGCTTGTTGGCCGCACCCTTTAGCCTGCTGCCTGATCCAGTACATTCACGTTTGATTGTTCTGGCACTCAACCGGGCGCTGGCCGAACAATTACGTGACGGGGAGCTGGATTTTCTACAGGATCGTTGCATCGTTATTGCTGTACGCGATGCCGATATCAATTTTCGTCTGTCATTTGACGGGAATCGGCTGACCACCCATCCTCAAAGTAGAACCGCTGACTTGACCATAGCGGGGACAGTGTACGATTTTCTGCTAATGATCAGCCGCCAGGAAGATCCTGACACACTGGTTTTTCAGCGCCGTCTGGTGATGCAGGGTGATACCGAGCTGGGTTTACAGGTGAAAAATTTTCTCGATGGTCTGGATGTGGAGTCCCTGGGTGTGTACCGCAAGATGGAGTCCCTGTTAAAGCGAGCGCTTCCTTTGTATAGACAGGTATTTGGCTAGTACTCCTCCAATGTGATAACCCGGTATGTAATCGAGCCGTGACCAAGGCGCAGGAGCGGGCTTGCCCGCGAACACGGTGGCCCGCCAATTCGCGGGCAAGCTCGCTCCCACAGGGTGGTTTTGGTTGTATTGATCCTGGAAATCACATCGGAGAAATACGCCTGCTTACCAGGAGAAAACGCTTGATCGATCAGGCCGTACGCGGTTGGGTATAGCGGTCGAAGAAAAGCCGTACCAGATCCGAACGCGTGACCATGCCGAGCACCCGTCGCTCCTTGTCACAGACGACGACACGTTTGACGCTGTTGCGCTTCATCACCTTGATGACATCGTGCAGATCCTGCTCTGGACCCACGCAGACCACGTTTTTTACCATGTGTTTTGTGACCGGATCACCCGGCGCCTCCAGTTCGCCGTGGTGTGCCAGGTGGCTGAAAAGGGATTCCAGGGTTTGCCACAGATTGTGGTGTGGCTGATGAGCCGCTATTCCTAGAGCACGGAGGAAGTCTGCCTCGGTAATGATGCCGACGAGATGCTCGTCGTCGACTACCGGCAGGCCACTAATCCTTTCGTTTACCATCAGGTGTACAGCATCGGTCAACGACGTTTGTGGATGCACGCTACGTACCGGATGGCTCATCACCCGGGTCACGCCGATCGCTTCGGTATCACGACGGCAGGCTAACTGCTCTGCACGCTGTGCCAACGTCATCAGGTCGTCAACGCTGATATCTGTATAGGTGTCCATACTCTGCAGCGCCTGCTGAAATTCCGCGCGGCCGGGTCGTCTGCTTTCATCATGCGTATCGCTCATGCGCCTCTCCGATTATTGCAGGTTCAGGCGGTGTTAGGCCGGGGTAGCGGTCCGTGTGACACCGCGAACACCGCCGCCGCCGAAGTCCTGGCCCGACCCGGCCCAGGGTTTGTGGGCATGGCTGTCTCCTGCCATTTGTCCACAGTGCATCATTATGAGGGCAGCCCGATGCCAGACAAGCGATATTTATTGGATATCACTATCGGAAATTGCGATACAAGAACAGGATTTGCACCGTACGTGACCCGGCCGGGCGACGTTTCCTGCAGCACGTCAAGATGCGGTCTGTCGAGAAGCGCCCATCAGGAGCTCTTTAGAATGTCCAGCCGGCTCGACGAGACTCATTCCAACATCCGAACGTCGCGGTAGGCGCCGACTTGCCGCTGACCTAAAAAATAACATCGAAAATACCGATATTAAGTAGCAATAAATATTGTTTGTATTTTATTATTATTGTCTTATATTAACACTGCGCAAGGTTTCCGGGTTATCCGCTTACTGTAAATTTAGCAAGAGGTTCTACGCATGAAAAAGAAGCATGAAACACCAAACCTCGATCAGCTGGAAAGCGGTCCATGGCCGAGTTTTGTCACGGGTTTTAAGCGGCTTGCAGAGAAAAACGAAATGATGTCCGATCTGCTGGGCCAGCTTGAATACTCTTACGCGACCAAGAAGGGTTACTGGAAAGGCGGCACGCTGTCTGTGATGGGATACGGAGGCGGGATTATACCGCGTTTCTCTGAAGTGGCCGACAAGTTCCCGGCCTCGAAGGAGTTTCATACGCTACGCATTATGCCACCGCCGGGCATGCATTACGATACCGATATTTTGCGCAAGTTTTGCGATATATGGGACGAACACGGTTCCGGTCTGCTTGCCCTTCACGGCCAGAGCGGTGACATGATGTTCCAGGGGTGTACCTCTGACAAAGTCCAGGGTGCGTTCGATGCGATCAATGAGCTGGGCTTCGATATGGGCGGTGCAGGTCCATCGGTGCGTACCTCTATGTCCTGTGTCGGTGCGGCACGTTGCGAGCATTCCTGCTTCCATGAAGCGGTGGCGCACCGCACGGTGATGAATTCCTTTACCGATGACCTGCACCGACCCGCATTGCCGTATAAATTCAAGTTTAAATTTTCCGGATGTCCCAACGATTGTATGAATTCAATACAGCGTTCCGACATGGCCGTTATCGGTACCTGGCGTGATGATATCCGGATCAAGCAGGAGGAAGTTCAAAATTTCGTACATGCCAGAGGCAGACAATACGTTATCGACAATGTCATTACGCGCTGCCCGACACACTGCATGACATTGAAAGATGATGACAACATTGATATTGACAATCGCAATTGCGTACGTTGCATGCACTGCATCAATGTGATGACAAAAGCACTTTCGCCTGGAAAGGACCGTGGTGTGACTATCCTGGTGGGTGGGAAACGTACACTTAAAATCGGCGATCTGTTCGGTACGGTGATCGTTCCCTTCAAGAAACTGGAGACCGACGAGGATTACCAGAGTCTCGTGGAACTCGCGGAGACGATTATCGACTTCTGGGCGGAGAACGGTCTTGAGCATGAACGCTGCGGTGAAATGATCGATCGTATCGGGTTCGCTAATTTTCTCGAAGGTGTGGGCGTCGAGGCAGAGCCTGCGATGGTGGAGCAACCCAGGAGCAATTCGTTCATACGGATGGATGCCTGGGAAGAAGAGGCTGACAAGTGGCATCAGCGTCACGCGGAAAAAGAAGGGGTCATGTAATGCAGCATACTGTACGTCAAGCGATTGAAAGCGGAGTGCCGGATCCATTCCCGTACATGCATCCACTGATGCGTAAAAACTATGCGCAGTGGGACTGGCATGAGCGCCCACGTCCCGGCGTATTGCACCACGTGTCCGTTCAAGGTGATGAAATATGGACGGTACGCGCGGGTACACAGAGGCAGATGGATACCGATACCATCCGCAAACTGTGCCAAATTGCCGATGAATATGCCGATGGGTACGTGCGGTTCACGATACGCAGTAATATCGAGTTTATGTTGGGTTCCGGTGACAGAGTTGCGCCATTGATCGATAAGCTGCATGAAGAAGGCTTTCCAGTGGGTGGCACCGGCAACTCTGTATCCATGATCGCCCATACCCAGGGTTTTTTACACTGCGATATTCCCGCGACCGATGCGTCCGGGGTAGCCAAGTCCATCATGGATGCGCTGCATGATGAATTTATTAATGAACGGATGCCCAACCGCGTGCGACTGTCCACCTCATGCTGTCAGATTAATTGCGGCGGGCAGGCCGATATCTCCATCAACATTCAGCACACCAAACCACCTAAAATCAATCATAATACGGTCGCCAATATCTGTGAACGCCCATCCGTGGTGGCGCGCTGTCCGGTAGCCGCTATCCGCCCGGCACTGGTGAACGGTAAACCGTCGCTGGAGGTAGATGAAAAGAAATGTATCTGTTGCGGCGCCTGTTACCCACCCTGCCCACCCATGCAGATCAATGATCCCGAACACTCAAAACTGGCAATATGGGTGGGTGGAAAAAACTCGAATGCGCGCTCGAAACCCAGTTTTCAGAAGCTGGCAGTGGCAGGATTGCCCAATAACCCACCACGCTGGCCGGAAGCGACTGCTGTCGTCATAAAAATCCTTCAGTGTTACAAGGAGGACGCCAGGGATTGGGAGCGCCTTGGTGAATGGGTTGACCGGATCGGGTGGGGGCGTTTCTTTGACATGACCGGTTTGCCCTTTACCCGCTTTCATGTAGATAACTGGGTGGGTGCGAAATATACACTTAACCACTCTACACATATCCGTTTCTGAGTGGGTTGGCCCTGGTTAGTAATTGCCCTGGGACCAAGGGATTATGGGTTCTTTGGTCTGTACGGGTATCTGGCTGGTCTTTACGTCGCAGGCACCGTCTGCCAACGCCGTTTCATACACACCCACTGATCGGGCTGGTTGCGAATCCAGCTCTCGAACAGGCGATTGAGCGCTGTTGTGATCTGCAAAGGGTCACTTCGCTCGTTAATCTCTTCGCCACTGAGTAAGGGTGGGTGGAAAACAGCGCGAAACCGGGTGTTGCCGGTTCGTTCTATTTGTACCGGGATTAACGGGCAATTGAGTTTAATTGCCAGCCACGCGGGGCTGGTGGTGGTCGGGGCGTTGTGGCCGAAGAACGGTACCGGTTCGCCGTTATCCACCCGCTGGTCGGGCAACAGACCGACCGAGCGTCCGGAACGAATCTCGCGTACCAGCCGGCGTACTCCGTTATTTTTGGCAATGAGCCGGTAACCCAGAGAACTACGCCGTTGCTGGATCATGCGCTCCAGCACCGGGTTACGTTGAGGGCCGTAAATCACACTCAGCGGTACACCTGATTCTGCGATGATCGATGCAGTCAGCTCCCAGTTGCCGAGGTGCGCGCCGACGTAGATGGCGGGTCGTTTTTTTTCGAGTATGGCACGCGTGTCCTCGTCCATAATCACATCAACAAATGGTGGTGATCCGCCGGTTGTGAGCCTGTTCAGGTGTGGGTACTCGGCCATTACAGCCCCGAAGTTACCCCAGATATCACGCGCCAGGGATTCACGCTGTTCATCGTTCAGCTCGGGAAAAGCCAGCTCCAGGTTTTGTAACACCTGACCATGTTTATGTGTCGCCGGACCCAGGCGCTGGATCAGTATGCGTCCGGTTGCAGATGCATGCTGTGGCGACAGGAGGCTCATCAGTAGCCAGAACAGATAGAGCAGTGTTCCCTCCAGACGCATACCGACGCTGTGAAGTCGGCGTGAGCGGGATGACAGTTTTCGGAAAAGAATGCGGCCCAAGTCGTGTCCTCTCATCGTGGAGTGCTATGCGGTGCAGCATACGATGGCTTGTCATGCCATGTCGCTCGACAGGGGGGGACGATTCAATAGCAGATAATGACACCAGTATACTTCGACGCTATCTGGATAAAGCGAAGGAGAAAGAAATACATGCGGAAGCTATCGATAGATGGCAAAGATATTCACGATGATGGCGGCTGCTATGTTATCGCTGAAATTGGCAACAACCATCAGGGCAGACTGGAAACTGCCATGGAGATGTTTCGTGTCGCCAGGGAATGTGGTGCTGACGCAGTAAAACTGCAAAAGCGGAATAACCGGAGTTTGTATACCAGGGCCAGCTACAACAAGCCCTACGATTACGAGAACAGCTTCGGCAAGACCTATGGCGAGCACCGGGAGTTCCTGGAGTTCGGCTGGAACGAATACCGGGAGTTGATGGATTACGGCAAGGAGATCGGGGTTACGGTGGTCGCCACCGCCTTTGATCTATCCAGCGCTGACTTCCTGGCAAAGTTGGAAGTGCCGGCCTTCAAGGTAGCCTCGGGGGATTTGAAAAATATACCCCTGCTTACTCACATCGCTGCGTATGGCAAACCCATGGTCATCAGTACCGGCGGCGGCACCATGGATGATGTCAACCGGGCCTACGATGCCATTATGCCGATCAACCGGCAGCTGGGCATTCTTCAGTGTACAGCGGGCTATCCGGCGGAATTCGATGAACTGAATCTGCGTGTTATCACGACCTTCCGCGAACGCTTTCCGAATGCCACGATCGGTCTGTCTTCTCACGACAACGGTATCGCCATGGCGATAGCAGCGTTCATGCTGGGTGCCAGGATTGTCGAAAAACACTTCACCTTTAATCATACCTGGAAAGGCACGGATCACGCCTTTTCCCTGGAGCCGGGTGGATTCCGCAAGATGGTTCGTGATCTGGGCCGTTTGAAAGTCGCCATAGGCGATGGCGTCAAACGAACCTACGACAGTGAAGTTCAGCCTATTATTAAAATGGGCAAGAAGCTGGTGGCTGCGCGTGATCTTCCGGAAGGTCATACCCTGCGCCGGGAAGACCTGGCTATCAAGTCACCGGGCGACGGCCTGCAGCCTTACGATATCGATAAAGTCATTGGCCGGGTTACTTGCCGGCCACTGGCAGAAGATGACGACATTTCCTACGAGATGTTAAACGGTACCGACAGTTGGCGGGAGCTGGCTGTATCTTGAATAAGCTGTTCAGCCTGGACTCCGAAATTGCTGTCGTCACTGGTGCACTGGGTAATCTCGGGTCGATCTGGATCGAGGCATTGCTTGAAGCGGGTGCTTCGGTTTGTGCGCTGGACTTACCGGGCGTGGCTGTGTCGGAGGGATTCCAGCACTTGCAGGACCGCTTCGATACCAGCCGGCTCATGTTGCAGCGTGCTGACATCAGGAAGCGCCCCATGCTGGAGATGGCGTGTGATCAGTGTGTAGCTTCGTTGGGTACACCCTCGATCCTGGTGAATAACGCCGCTATCGATCAGCCACCATCGGATGCAGGTATCAGCCACCAGCTGGAAGATATCCCGCTGGAAGTCAACCGGGAGATACTGGAAGTGAATACGCTGGGGCTTTTTCTGGCCACTCAGGTATTCGGGAAATGCATGTTGCGTGCAGGCCGCGGATCCATCATCAATATCGGCTCTCTGTATGCCGGGATTTCGCCCGATGTGCGTTTTTATGACCATATCCAGAGTGATCCGCCTTTTTTTAAACCGCCCGCTTACGGGGCATCCAAGGCGGCCGTGGTCAACCTGACCCGCTATCTGGCGACGCACTGGGCGCCCCATGGTGTGCGGGTCAACACCCTGTCTCCGGGCGGAGTTCTGGGTGAGCAGGATGAACAATTCAGGGACAAGTTCTGTCAGCGCGTACCCATGGGAAGAATGGCGGTCAGCGATGATTTGCGCGGGCCGCTGTTGTTTCTGGCGTCCCGTGCATCGTCCTATGTTACCGGTACCGAGCTGATGGTGGACGGCGGATTCACCGCCTGGTAGTTCTAATGTGTACGGTTCAATATTGATAGAGTCATCTGAATGATTCCGGATTTCATACCCGCGACTGTTCCCAACTGGATCAACGGAGAACAGGTCAAAGCGCTGTCCAGCGAGGCTTTCGATAAGCTGTCTCCGCACAGCGGTGGAAAACTGTACCGGGTTTCCCGTTCCGGGGAAGACGATGTCGAACTCGCTATCCAGGTTGCGGTGGGCGCACAAACAGGATGGGCCGCGCTTACCCCGGTGCAGCGGGGCGAGGTGTTGCATGATATTGCCCAACTGATGCGCCGCTATCGGCAGGACATCGCAGCGGTTGTTGCGCTGGAGACCGGGATGTCGTTCGGTGCCGCGATGGGCGAAACCGGTGCGGCCATCGCACAGGGTGAATTCATGGCTGGTGAAGGGCGGCGTTTTTACGGTCGTACCACGACCAGCGCGACACCGTATAAATATGCCAGCACAGTACGGCAGCCGATGGGCGTGGCCGGATTGATCATTGCGGCCAACACGCCGATCGCGAACGTGGCCTGGAAGGTTTTTCCAGCGTTGATCTGCGGTAACGCAGCCATTCTTAAAGCCGCTGAGGATACACCGGCTACTGCCTGGTTATTCGGCAGGATTGCGCATGAAGCCGGTCTTCCTCGTGGTGTACTCAATATTATCCAGGGACACGGTGAGGAAGCCGGCGCACCGCTGGTCGCAAATGCCGGCGTGGATGTTGTGAGCTTTACCGGTTCCACGGCTGTCGGGCGCCTTGTCGCTGCGAAAGCCGGTGCGCGACTGGCAAAGGTGTCGCTGGAACTGGGTGGCAAGAATCCACTCGTAGTCTGCGACGACGCTGACCTCGACAACGCCGTTACCTGGACACTGCTTGCCGCCTTCAGTAATGCCGGGCAGCGCTGTGCGGCAGCGAGTCGCATTATTGTTTTCGAGGCCGTTTACGATCAGTTTCGCGACAGACTTGTTGAACGTACCGGTGGACTCAGCATTGGTCCCGATGATGCGGACGATCTGGGGCCGGTCATTAACGAGAAACAACTCAACAATATGCTTGCTGCCATTGAAAAAGCAAAAGAGGCGGGTGCCTCGGTAACGATCGGGGGACACCGTCTGGACGATGAGGCGCATGCGCCGGGTTTCTACATGGCGCCGACCATTATCGAGAACGCCCATCCCCGTGACGAAATTTCCGTCACAGAATTGTTTGGTCCGATAACCTGCCTGTACCGGGTCAGGGATTTCGCGGAAGCGTTGCACATGGCAAATGCGTCCCCTTACGGCCTGACGGCTGCCATTCACACCCGCAGTATTCACCGCGCTACCGAATTTGCGCAAAAGGTCCAGGCCGGGGTGGCCGTGGTCAACGGCGGGACGCACGGCAGCGAACCGCACATGCCGTTCGGTGGCCTGAAACAGTCGGGCAACGGATCGCGTGAGCCGGGTACCGAGGCGCTGGATGTTTACTCGGAACTGAAAGACATCTACATCAACAGTGATCCGGGGTTGCTCTGATATGACAGAAACGTCTCATAAAGTAGTGGCATTGATCCCGGCCAGAGCGGGTTCAAAGCGGGTAACAGATAAAAATGTCCGCTGCCTGGCGGGGCATCCCCTGATGGCGTACACAATTTCATCCGCCATACAGAGCGGGATATTTTCCGACGTCATCGTATCCACGGATTCCGAACACTACGCTGACATTGCCCGGCACTATGGCGCAGAGGTTCCGTTCCTGCGCCCGCATCAACTGGCGGGGGATGTTTCCCCGGATATCGAGTGGTTGATGTATACCCTGGGCAAGCTCAGGGAAGCAGGACGCGAATACGACTGCTTCAGTATTTTGCGGCCGACCAGCCCCTTCCGGTTACCAGAGACCATTCAGCGGGCCTGGCACGCGTTCGTGACCGAGCAAGGTGTCGATTCGTTGCGGGCTATTGAGAAATGCCGGCAGCATCCCGGGAAAATGTGGGTGGTGCAGGGCAAACGCATGGTTCCACTGATGCCGTTAAATTCATCCAGTCAGCCGTGGCATAGCAGCCAGTACCCGTCGCTGCCTACCGTATACACACAGAACGCCAGTCTGGAGATCGCCTGGACACGCGTCGTTTTCGAACAGGGCACCATTGCCGGGGATGTGTTGACGCCCTTTTTTACCGAGGGTTACGAGGGTTTCGATGTCAACAGCGAGTACGACTGGCGTCTCGCAGACAATCTTGTCAGCAACAGTGAGGCGCAACTGCCTTCTATCACCCACTTTCCATATTTGCTAAAGGGACAATCTGAACAATGTTAGAAATCAGGCTTATCGCCGCAAAAGAATTTCAGCGAGTACGTGAAACCGGAATAGATGCGCACGACAAACTGCGTTTGCTGGCTGATATGTGTTGTGCCAACACTCTGGCCACCGTTAAACGAGCGGGTTCAGGACACCTGGGTTCCAGTTTCAGTTCGCTGGATATCGTGACCTGGCTCTACCACGTCGGGATGAATACCCTGGACCTGGGGTTTGATCACCCGGACCGCGATATCTATTTTTCCTCCAAGGGACATGATGCGCCGGCCTGTTATGCCGTCCTCTATTCATTGGGCGTTATCCCAAAAGGGCAGTTCATAAACCTGCGCCGGCTCGGCGGTACCCACGGTCATCCGGATGTCAGCATCCCCGGTATTGAAACCAATTCAGGTTCCCTGGGTATGGGTATCTCCAAGGCCAAGGGCATGGCGCTGGCGAAAAAGCTGAAAGGCGCCGGCGGGCAGGTGTTTGTGATGACCGGTGACGGCGAGCTGCAAGAAGGGCAGATCTGGGAGTCGTTGCAGACTACCGCCCACCAGTCGGTCAACAATATTACCGCCATTGTTGATATGAACAGGATTCAATCTGACAAGCCGGTGGAGGAAATTATCGACCTGGGGGATCTCGAAAAGAAGTTCGAGACCTTCGGCTGGCATGTGGCGCGTTGTAACGGTCATCATTTTGCCGAGCTGGAACGTGTATTCGGTGAACTCCGACAGATAAATGACAGACCGAAGGTTTTAATTGCCGACACCATAAAGGGCAAGGGCGTTTCGTTCATGGAAGGACCGGCCGCCCTGAAAGCCGGTGAGGGTTTGTATCCCTGGCACTCCGGCGCCCCGAACGATGAATTATTCGAAGCGGGTTATGCAGAAATTAGCGATCGTATCAATAAGCAGTTCGACATATTCGGTCTGCGTCGTCTGAACACCGAAGTCATTGAGTGTCGCAAGAAAAACAGGGTGAGACTCAAGGATGTAGCGGAAAAGGTGGTGACCGCTTACGGTCAGGCATTGCTCGACCTGGGGCATGAGCGGCAGGACATCGTTGTCCTGGATGCGGATCTGTCCGCCGACTGCGGCTTGCGTCCTTTTGAAAAAGCTTACCCGGACAGATTTATCGAAAGCGGGATCGCCGAGCAGGATATGGTGTCCACGGCAGGTGGTCTCGCACTGCACGGGTGCCTGCCGATTGTTAACTCTTTCGGGGTATTCCTTGCATCGCGTTCCAATGAGCAGATCTATAACAATGCGACCGAGCGGACAAAAATAATTTACGTGTCGCACTACGCCGGACTTATCCCTGCCGGTCCCGGGAAATCCCATCAATGCCTGCGTGATATTTCCCTTTTCGGCGCCTTGCCGGAGTGTGTTGTTCTTGAACCCGGGAATGCGCTGGAGACCAGGCAGGTTCTGGAATGGTGCGTGAACGAGGCCGAACAGAACTGCATGATACGCCTGGCGATCGGGCCTTCACCGAGGGTGATTCCCGTTACAGAGGACTACCGGTTCAGCTTTGGTAAAGGAAATGTTCTGAACGAAGGGACTGATACCGTTCTTTTCAGCTACGGCCCGGTTATGCTGAACGAGGCACTTACAGCAGCTGAGTGTTTAGCCAAGCAGGGACTCTCTCTGAAAGTGATCAACATGCCGTGGCTCAATAAAGTCGATGTCGAGTGGCTCGAAGCGACCATCGGTGCCTGCGATACGGTATTCGTACTGGACGATCATGCCCTTTACGGCGGGCTGGGTGATTCGTTACTGAACGGCGTCATGTCATCCGATACTTTGCGCGGCAGACGGCTGGTGAAATTTGCCGTCGAGGATCACGCTGCGTGCGGCACGCCATCAGAGGTACTTTACTATCATGGCTTAAGTGGTGAGAAGCTGGCTGTACGTATTCTGCAAGCCATGCAGGATCAGCCGAGTAAATTGCTGGAGGCTGCATGTTAGTTCCCCCGTCATCGAGGCATCCCGGGATGACAACATGAGTGCGTTAAACCCGCTACTGCTGATCCCTGTTGAAAACCAGGTGCGCGAGCTTGATCCGAAGCTGCTGCTTGCCTGTGTCGCAGCACAGCGCGGGTTCGCATCGATTATCGGCTCGCGCCGTGAAATGGAATTCAACATCGATTCATTTCCCAGCGCCATATATTTATCAAAGAGCATGACCATTCGCAGCCTCCTGTTTTTTCGCATTGCCCGCTGTTTCGGCCACAAAATTGTCGCCTGGGACGAAGAGGCGCTGGTGCATCTGCCGCCGAAAACCTATTTCTCACGCCGCCTCAATGCGTCGGCTATCAAGCTCGTGTTGAATCTGTTTGCCTGGGGGCAGGACAACGTCGATCTGTGGCGACAGTATCCGCATACACCGAAGGATATGCCCATACACGCTGTCGGAAATCCTCGTAGTGACATGCTGCGCTCAGAAATCCGCACCTATTATGAAAAGGATGCCGAAGCACTGCGCCGGACTTACGGCGATTTTATTCTGGTTAATACCAATTTTAACCATGTGAACGCGTTCGGTTCGGACATTAATTTATTTATGCCGGTTAAGAACCCGGGTGAGAAAGCCCGTTTTGGCCGTGCGGCCAGAGGCATGAGCCGGGAGTATGCCAGAGGATTATGGGAGCACAAGCACGCAGTTTTTTCACACTTCAAGGATCTTGTCCCGGCGCTTGAACAGGCTTTCCCCGAGCACACCATTGTGGTGCGACCTCATCCTACGGAAAATCATCAGGTCTATGATGACATCGCGGCTCGCTGTCGCCGTGTGCAGGTTATTAACGAGGGAAATGTCGTGCCCTGGCTGATGGCGGCAAAAGCATTGATCCACAACGGGTGCACGACAGCGGTGGAGGCGTACGTCCTGAATGTTCCGGCCATCAGTTACCGGGCATCGATCAATGAGGATTATGACGATGGTTTTTACCGCCTTCCAAACGGGCTCAGCCACCAGTGTTTTGATTTTGAGGAGCTGAAGCAAACGCTCGGAAAGATACTCGCGGGGGAGCTGGGTATTCCCGCAGGGGCCGAATGTCAGTCTCTCATCGACAGATACCTCGAAGCACAGGACGGGCCACTGGCTTGCGAGAGAATGGTCAGTGTACTGGAGACGATGGCAAACATTCAATCCGGATCTGAAGGACAATCCTTTTCCATCGGGTTGCAGCGCTGGTTTCTCGCCAAAGGACTCAACGTGGCCAGGCATGTAAAAACACGCCTGCCGGGATCGCATAACAAGCCCGAGTACCAGCTGCATCGATACCCGGAACTTTCGCTCGATGACGTGCGTAACAGGATGGCACGATTCCAGGAACTGCTCGGCTACAAAAAGGATTTTAGAATAGAGCTTGTGTCCAACCTGATGTTCAGGGTCGAAGCCTGAGAGGCTGCGGATAGATATGACCACAGCAAAAGTGCCGCTTATCATTCCGGTCGAAAATCAGGTGCGTGAACTCGATCCCAAGCTGTTGCTTGCCTGTATCGCAGCAAAAAGAGGATTCTCCTCGATTATCGGTTCGCACCGCAAGATTGACTTTAAAATCGCATCGCTGCCGAGAAGCCTGTATCTGTGCAAAAGCTTCACGGTGATGAACCTGAAAATGTTCAGGATCATGCACAAGCTTGGCCAGAAAATTATTTCATGGGACGAAGAGGCACTGGTTCATCTACCGGCCGACATGTACTTTTCCCGGCGCCTTTCACCCTTGTCGCTGCAATACGTCTCCCATCTTTTCGCATGGGGCGAGGACAACGCGAATTTATGGCGACAGTATCCGCTGATGCCGGATGAAAAACCGATACACATCACAGGTAACCCGCGCGGTGATCTGCTGCGCGCCGAAATGTGCACCTTCTATAAAGACGATGCGGACCAGCTGCGCAAAGAGTATGGAAAGTACATTCTGGTTAATACCAACTTTAACCACGTCAACGCGTTCTATCCAGGCCAGAATCTTTTCAGGCCAATCGCGAAGCGGGGACAGAAAGAAAAATTCGGGAAAGCCGCCAAAGGTATGAGTCCGGAGTTTGCCCGGGCCTTGCGCGACCACAAACAGTCTTTGTTCGACTCCTTCAAAGAACTGATACCGGTGCTGGACGCAGCTTTCCCTGCCTATAATATCGTTGTCCGACCTCATCCGACCGAAAACCAGGAAATCTATCACAACATCGCAGCTTCCTGTCAGCGGGTCAGGGTAACCAATGAAGGCAATGTAGTTCCCTGGCTGATGGCAGCGCAGGCGCTTGTTCACAATGGCTGTACCACCGCCGTTGAAGCGTACAGCATGGGGGTACCGGCGATCAGCTATCGCCCGAGCATCAACGAAGATATTGACCAGGGTTTTTACCGGTTACCAAACCAGTTGAGTTATCAGTGTTTCAGTGGACTGGAGTTGAGGAGTACGCTGAGCAAGATTCTCAGTGGCTGGCTGGGTGCTGCTGCCGGCGAAGACCGCAAGGCGCTTTTTGACCGCTATATCGTCGCACAGGATGGACCATTGGCGTGCGAGCGCATGGTCGATGTGCTGGAAAAAATCAGCGCAGGCAGAACCGAACTGCCGAAGCCGGCACTGTTCACGCACCTCGCCGGCCGTACGCTGGCGAATGGCCGGCATTTAATCAAACGAATAAGGCGCGATCTTCCCGGCTCCCACGCTCCGCCGGAGTTCCACCGTCACCGGTATCCTGGAATCACCCTTGAGGAATTGCGTGAGCGGATGTCACTGTTCCAGCGGACACTCGGAGATACCACGGAGCTAAAAGCGGAACAGATTCACGATCAGATATTCAGAATCAGCGCCTGATGGCCGGAGATTGAGATGAAAATAATGATACTGGGCCTGGGTAAATCGGGAACCACGGCACTACTTTACAAACTGGCCGCAGGTCTTCCCGGATGTCAGGTGTTTTCCGGTGGCCGACCGGGAAAGTATATCGGTGATTATAAAAATGCCGTCTATAAGCACACCTACGAAGAACGCAAGGGCAAAGGTTTCGATTTATACAGGGAACACCTGAAAACGGAGCACTACGATCGAAAAGTCTGGATTGCGCGCGACCCGAGAGATGTGGCGGTCAGCAGAATGCTGTACCGGTGGAACCGCGGCTGCGTGGGTCATAAGAAACAGTTTCGGGCGCATCTCGAACTGGTGAAAAAGAAAGAGACGAATCCCCTGTCCGTCCCGTTTCACGAAATCTGCCGGTATACCGGTCGTGACGATTGGCCCGGCGATATACAGTCTGTGATCGATGAGGAGCAGATTCGCTATAAGAATATGTATGACTTCGCCAGCAGGCTGGGTGACGACTGGTTCTGTTTTTCTTACGAAGGCATGCTCAACAAAAACTTCGGTCCTCTAAATGACTACCTGGGTTTTGAAGTGCTCGACACTACAGAAGTCCCCGACTCAACCTGGAAATCCCGGGTGGTGCGCAAGAAGGCCAGTGGCGACTGGCGTAACTGGTTCACAGCAGAAGATATCGAACTCTTCAAACCGGCCTATTTACCCTATATGGAACTCATGGGCTATGACAGCGATGACTGGGCGATCAGCTCCAGCCCTGTTATTGAGCCGGAATATTCTTCAGCCTATATGCAGAGCCTGATAGATCGGGTCG
>CAJXFW010000013.1 GCA_913053655.1 uncultured Thiogranum sp.
AGGTGCGGGTGAGCCATGCATTACCCGGCCCGATAGATCATAGCGGGAACCATGGCAGGCACAGAAAAAACCGCCCAGCCAGTCTGGCGTCACCGTTCCCTTTTCGGGGTCATAGCTGGGGGAGCAACACAGGTGGGTACAGACCTGCATCATAACCAGCCATTCAGGTTTGCGTGAACGATAGATGTTTTGCGCATAGGGCGGTTGTTGGGGGACCTTGTTATCAGGATCTTTCAGCATAGCGGTAACCTGGCTCAACGTTGCCAGCATTTCCGGTGTCCGGCGCACAATAATAAGGGGTTTTTGCTGCCAACTCGTCGTAAGATGCCCGCCCGGGGGTATTCCTGATATCTCGACAGTGACAATCGAAGCTGCTGCTGCGGCCGCATCGGGTTCCAGACTCTTGACAAACGGCACCGCCAGCACACTGACACCAGCAGTACCAACGGCCGCCGTCGCTCCCGTCAGAAAACGTCGTTTTGACAGCTCTTTCCGGCTCAGAACCTGTGACTCTGAATCCTTTTTATTCTTATCCTCTTTTTCGCTCATAGGTCCGGCCTTCTAGTCGGGAAAACTGACGGAAGCTCTGGTTTACTCATGCACTGGTTCTTTAGCCACGGTTTGCGTTAATGATATCAAGGCAACGAGCCTAGATAGGCTGCAACGGCCTTGATTTCCTGCGCAGTCAGTTTGCCTGCGATATCACGCATCATTGCCCGCGGATCATTACTCCGCTGCTTACTACGAAACGCCAGCAGTTGACTCTCGACATAGGGTGGATTTTGTCCGGCCAGTCGTGGGTAGAGTGGCGGCAGACCAATGGCCGCCGGGCCGTGGCATGCTGCACAGGCTGGAACGTTGGTGGCGCTCACACCACCGTGAAAGATTTTTTTACCCTGGGCCACCAGCGACGTATCCGGGTGAGCTGTATTTTTATTGGTTTGTTGTGAGAAATACTGCGCCAGTTCCCGAATTTGTGCGTCGGAGAGTGCTTTCGCCATGCCGGACATGATAGGGCTGGTACGCGCACCACTGGCAAAATCGTGCAGCTGCCCTCTTATGTAATGCGGAATCTGGGCAGCCAGTTTCGGGTAGTTCGGAGCAACACTGTTACCGTGAATGCCATGACAGGCCCCGCAATCCTCTGCAACGATCTTTTGGGCCGTATCCTTGCCATAATCCACTCCCATTGCTGAAGACGTGGTAGTCCCCGCAGCGATGAGCATCACTACACCAAAGCGCAGCAAGCTGTTCAGCCATTTCCAAAAATTTATTGGACTCGCAATGTAACCGGACATCGTGTGGGACCCCGTACTATATGCCGCTGAAGTACGCCTGTCAGGCAAAAACTCGATCAGGAACCGACTTACTTACCAGTGCGGTCTTCAGTACACTAGCATGCGCCCCGGCGACCTTCAACTGCACTAACTACTCAGCCCTAAAAAGCTATTTGCTGCCAGGTATAAAAGGCTGGTCCTTAACGGCCATCACGATGGAATCGAAGACGTTGAGTGAATGCTTTCTGGAGGTGGATACATAGCCGCGCACGCGCGCAAATATCTGTACCCCCTTCAACGAGCGGAAATTTTCTGTTTGATTTTATCCATCCGCAAATCCCTTTCCGCCGGATTATTATCAAACGGTATCGAGAAATCGTAGATACAGGCCAGTACTTCTGTCTTGTGTTTGACCAGCCGGTCGTGCAAATTCCTGACCAAATGCCGCTTTTGACGGCCGCACCGCTTCACCTTTGGCGCCTCCAATACCGGCAACGCGGCCCGGCCCTCTCTCAATACACGGCTATAGCGGCGTTGATAATAACTCAAGTTTCGGAGTTCATGTTGACACTATCCTGTATTGCCCCAATCCGGGGTCAGTGCGTAGGAGCGGGCCGTGAACTCCGAAACTTGAGTTGGATAATATCACTATTTCATTGATTTTTAGTCTAAATCTGGCTGGGTAGTTACAACTGCGCTACAACTCCGGCGAAAATACGCCTGAACAAGGTGGTCGCGTCTCTGAAAAGCAACGGCGTCCCCCGGGTTTTGTTTCGATCAATCTGTGACAGTGTCGTATAGATGACAAAACGATAAAGTTGAGCCATGTCAATTCTATTACCCCCCCGACATTTTAAACTGCAACAAGTTCAGGACTAGTTCCGATAAATTACTGTGGCTGACGTTTCTATAGATACGCAATAGGGCAAGCGCCCGGCTACCGGATATTACACATGAAGATAACCTAAGGAGTTCCCCATGAATACAATTGCACCCAGCATACGTTCCTATATGTTAGCCATACTATCCCTGGCTCTTTACCTGACCACCACGGCTGCGCTGGCAGTCCCCAGTTTTGCGCGTCAGACCGGCATGCAATGCGGCGCATGCCACACCGTATTTCCGGAACTGACCGCTGTCGGCCGAACGTTCAAGCTCGGCGGTTACACGCTGGCGAATATGAAACAGATCCAGACGGTCGGAGCCGATGGGCGCCTGAAGATCAATGCGATTCCGCCGCTGTCGGCGATGCTACAGACCGGCTTTACCCATCTGAACAAGCAGGTTCCGGATGAGCAAAATGACAGCGTAGAGTTTCCGCAGGTGCTGAGCCTCTACTACGCCGGGGAAATCAGTCCGCATATGGGAACCTTCCTGCAGGTCAGCTATACCCAGCAGGATGACAACTTCAGTTTCGACATGGCGGACATCCGCTACGCCAACCTCACAATACTCGGCAACAGCAACATGCTCTACGGCGTGACCCTGAACAATGCGCCGGGGATGGAAGATGCGTGGAATACCACGCCGGCGTGGACCTATCCCTATACGGCCTCCGAGACAGCGCCCGGACCCACCGCAAGTCCTCTCGTCAACGGGTTCATGGACATCGCGGGCCTCGGCGGCTACACCTTGTTTGACGATCACTGGTACGGCGCGGTGACCATCTACCGCAGCGCCCCACTGGGGCAGCAAGGTGCGGCGCCCTCTGATGGTTCGGTGAGCAACGTCGCCCCCTACGGGCGTCTCGCCTGGCAAGGCTATTTTCCAAACCAGGGCTACCTGGAGATCGGCACTTACGGGCTGTATGCCGATTTCTCGCGCGGCAGAGGTGGTAACGGTGTGGACCGATCCGACAAGTACACCGACCTGGCCATGGACGCGTCGTACCAGCAACCGTTGGACGACAACCATCTACTCTCCATGCACGCCATTTATATCCACGAGAAACAGACGCTCGATTCGAGCTTTCTGTCCGGCTTGTCGAGCAACCGCAACAATACTCTCGAACAGGCCCGTGTCGACGCTAGCTACGAGTTCGGCCACCGCGGCCAGATCTCACTGGGGTACTTCAACACCTGGGGAGACAGCGATCCGACCTTCTATGCGACCAGCCCCGGAGCGGTGGACAACAGCGCCAGCGGCAGCCCCGACAGCGCCGCCTTCCTCGCCGAAGCCGACTACCTGCCGTGGGACAATACCAAGTTCTCGATACAATACACGGGCTACACGAAGTTCAACGGCGACAGCAATAACTATAACGGAAACGGGCGCAGCGCATCGGATAACAACACACTGTACCTGAACACCTGGTTTATGTGGTAAAACGTATGTTCTGCCGCTGGATCGCACTGTGGGCGATGCTTGTGCCGTTCGCGACACAAGCGAGTCCGCCGCCTGGCGTTGACGCACGATTTGTGGCCGTGCAGGCGCAGCTTGATGCCCTGAATAAACGCCTGGAGCGACTGGAAGAGATGCTCCAGGCACGCTTGCCGCCACCGGAGGCCGCCGCTAACGCGACGACTGCCGAGGACGTATCTACCAGTCCCCTGCCCGCTGCTCCCCCACATGCACAACCTTCGCTGGCGGCCTACCAGGAACTCGAGGCGCTACGCATGAACTGGCAACAGTTGCAGCGTGGTTTGTCGCGTACTGAACTGCGCCAACTGCTCGGTAAACCCAATTCGGAACTCGCGCTCGACCGGCAGACGCTGTGGTATTACCGCTATCCCGGTATCGGCGGCGGCTCGGTGATGCTGGATAGCAAGGGTAAAGTGACGGGCTGGCAGGAACCCCCGTTTCGCGGCTGGTAAACGAGCACCGGCTATCAGCTACTCCCGGCTGCGTTCTTTAAGGCCTTGAAGAACGAGCTTATCCGGTTTGCGTTGGTTCCCCCATCACCACCACCGCCAAAGCGGGATGTCGATCGCATGTCTATCCGGCTACTGCCTTCACCAATAGCTGTGATATGGATAACAATATCATCATTAAAGCCGAACCAGAATGTTGTCGCTGTCGCTTCTACATGGTTTTCTTCACGGTCGGGCTTCCATAGCTTCCAGCCTTTATCGCGGATAATCCCGATAGAAAGATCCAGGGCCTTATCAGTGGATACGGGCAATACTAACGGCTGGATATCCGGGTAGGCCTGTTCCTGCCAGACGGCTATTCCGGAATTATACGTTTGGGTATTGGGGGCGGACCAGAATGCCGGTGGATTTTCTGTGTTGGTGCTGATGTCATGAATAGGTGGGGAGCTCAGTTCTGCCTCTTTCCATGACTGCAGAAACAGGAGCATGGGTACAAGAATAATCAAGCCGAGCAGGCTGAAGACAAATCCTCGACGTTTGCCCCCGGGTCGCGCTGCTACCAGTCCTGACAGGCACAGTACGGAAGCAACAATGCCCCCGTAAGCAGACCATTTGAGGATGTCGATTGCGAAATCGTAACTCCACCAGCCGATGCGACTGCCCAGGGGGCCTGACATTGCGACAAGTATGCTCAGGATGATCAGTCCAAAGCCAATAACAGCGGGTTTGTAAACAGGCTTTTTAGTGGTTTGACTGTGCATGGCCATCAATACTCATATTTTTCCCGGTTCAGGCTATCGGTTTCAGTGTGCCGCTGGTACGTGGCAGCAGGCGAAAATCCGCCAATGCCGCCCGCAATGCGCCCATAAAACCGGCGTCATCGTAGACCATGCGATAGTATTCAACCTTCATGGTCACTGCGCTGCCCAGAATAAAGGAGCCAAAGGCGATCATTGAGCCCAGCGCCAGGGTGGAAAAACCTGTGATCCCCTGACCAAAGGTGCAGCCCATGGACAGAACACCTCCGGTACCCATCAAAAAACCGCCAAGCAGATAACGTAAAAAATCCTTTTTCGAGGTAAACCATTCCAGCCGCAGGTTGCCGGTAAACAGTCCATACAGGAAAGACCCGACAATCACGCCGACCAGGATGGCGACACCGAAAGTAATCAGCGTTATATCCAGGGGATGGACCAGGTAATAGAGCGTCTCACCCATAGGGTTAACGAAAGTGAACGACATGGCGCCCACACCCTGCGGCGGGTTGTCCATAAAACTGGCGGCCTCGACCGCCGCCTGTCCAAGTGGACCGGCCGTTACATACCAGCCCGCCACCACCAGCAAGCCGACGCCGGCACCGCCCAGAAAATTGTCGAAACGGCTACGAAAATGACGCGAACGAAAGATGAAAAACAACAAGCCCAGAATAATGAAAGCGGTCGCCAGAATATGAAACCAGCCGCTGTCCACGACACCAAACAGACTGCCGACCAGGGTTGTGATCTGCTGGTTATCAATACCGAAGCGTTGCAGATTGATGGTCAGAGGATCCATCCAGATATGAAAGGCATAGTGATAGAAGTCAGTCCTGGTCATCAGGAAAGCCATGATGCCGCCCACCAATAGCACAAACAGTGACTTCATATTGCCGCCACCGATACGGATCAGGGTCTTGTTCACACAACCGCCGGCCAGCGTCATACCGACGCCGAACATCAGCCCCCCCAGCAAGTAACGCAACCAGGCAAAGTTGGCAGTACGGTACGGTGGCATAGTCATGCCAAGGCTGATGACTCCGAGTTCTTCCAGTAGCAACACACCGGACATGGCAACAGCGATAGCCAGCAACCACGCATATATCCGGCCCTTGTCGCCCATATTGACCCAGTCGGAAATCGATCCCATGGTGCAGAAATTGGTTTTGTGAACCACAATACCCAGGATTACCGCCAAGCTGAATCCCGACAGGATGACATACCATATCGGCGCACTTTCCATCAGCTTCTCCTCAGTAATTCAGTTTTTTCCAAATCCGGTTATTCACCATTTTCATGGTGCCGGCTCCGGCTGGTGAAGGTTGGTATTCTCCAGCGGTAGTCGTCGCGTGTTCCAGCGCCTTAACCCGGCATCATCCACCCGCAGATTGTGGAACCCCGCTGCATAGAACATGGCGTAATTGAATGCCGACCCCGTGCCGCCAAGACACGTCAACAGGATCGGTCGACGTGGGTCGATTTTCAGCCGGGCCAACAAGCGCGGCACTTTCGGCGCGCTGGCGTAAAAACGCCCATCAACCGCCTTGCGCATGTAATCCTGCCATGGCTGGTTGACACTGCCGGGAATACGTCCGTAGCGTGGATTGGCCTGGAATTTTGTCAGTCCTTTAAAGTGTGATTCCGGACGGCCATCCACCAGCAGGTAATATTCACGTATCTTGTTCAACTCGTCAGTCGAAATTTCAAGCGCCAGTAACGAACGTGCGACGAAACTGCCCGCTTGAATCTCGCCGGTATTTGTTTCTATGGGTCCATTGGCGTTCAACCAGCCATGCCACCCTTCATCCAGCACGCCAACGTTGGTATGTCCGAGCAGGTGGAACAACCAGAACAGGTAGAAAGCACCCAGGATCTCATCGGTGCTGTTGCCCTTGTAGTAAATCACCACGCCGTCACTGTCATTGACGCCAAGCTTGCGAATTTTCTCGGCCAGTTGCCGGATCGGCAGGTGCACAAGCGCACCGTCGCTGTCGAAAAAACGCCAGTCGCTCTTGCTGGTAACCACGCTGCCGGGAATGTGCCCGTTAAAAGCAAATTCCACTTCATCGGATACTTCAATTATAGCCAGTTCGGGCTGGCGCAGGTTTTCAACCAGCCATTGCGGATTGACACTGGGCGGTACAAGGAACGCGAACCCGCTGGTGGATACCAGTAACAGCGTGGCCAGTATCAGAAATTGATATTTAAGGAAACTCTGATTAATTCGCTTTTCATCATGCCGGCACATGCGGGGATCCAGAGTTTTCAAGACCCTGGATCCCGGCATGCGCCGGAATGACGGATTGATCAGAGCGTCTTTAATATTGTCCACATAACTTCCTGATGCTACATAGCTATAACCCTGGAGGAGCAGTTACTTCATGGCTGGTGAAGGATGCGCACCGCTGCGGAGATTATATTGTATATAGTCTGGGACAGCACTGTTACCGCAGGGTTCGCTTCATAATGGAACATAACCCGCCTTACGCGCCGTATCCTGTCCGCTCACCGACAACACATAGTCAACAAATGCCTGCAATAGCGGTGACAGCGACTTCCCGGGCGGCGCATTGACGGCAATCGACAGCGTCCGGCTCATCGGATAACGCTTGCTGCTAATCGATTCGACGTTGGGCGCGACGGCCTTCTTTATGTCGTCGCGCGCAACGGCCAGGGGCCGAATACCTGCCGAGCGCAATGCGTTGCTGGAAAATCCGATAGCACCGGGCTGGCTGGCAATGGCCGACTCGACAGCGCCCGGACCGGCCATAGCCTGGAAGTCCGGGAGGAAGTCACCACCACACAGCGCCACCTGTTTAAATACCCGGTAGGCCGCTGTGCTGTCGTCCAGCCCGTAAGGCAGCACATGCGCTGATTCGTCCGCCACTGCAATGCCAAGTTGCTGCCAGTTGGTTATTGCCGCTTTACTACAGCGATGGGTCGCCGAGAATATGGCATCGAGCTGCGCCAGCGTTATCCGCCGCAACGGATTGCCCGCATCGACGTAAATCGCGACCGCATCTCTGGCCACCGGGATCAGCTTTGGCGCGTAACCGTACTTGTCTCTAAACACTTCAAGCTGCGAGTGGGAAAGTGAATCACCCAGCAATACCGCGTCGGCATCACCGTTCACCAGCGCGCCGATACCGGCTTCGCCGCCGGCATCGCTCAGCACGATTTCGACCAGCGGATAGATCCGGCGAAACTCCTGAGCCCACAGAGCGGTCAGGTTCGCCAGCGCCACGGAACCACCCAACGTGAGTGACCCCTGCATACTTTGGCTCGTATCAGACGCCACTGACGGTGACAGCGGAGCGCTACCTGCCAGTAGTGGAAATCCACTCAATAGCAGTAAAACTGTCGCGCGCGAAAACAGACGGCCGTCTATCATAGTTACGCCTCCCCGGCGTCTACACAAATTTTTAACCCGGGATCCGGCCTGCCGGCCCGCTGTCACAGACTCACTTGCAGACCGAGTTCCAGAACGCGGTCCTCAGGTAGATGGTAGTAAGCTGTCGCGCGGGTAGCATTGCGCGCCAGCCAGACAAACAGCAGTTCCTGCCAGTAAGGCAGCCCGGGCAGTTCACGTCTCGCAATCAGCGTTTCCTGGCCCAGGATATAGGTTACCGCATCGGTATCGATCGGAATACCCATGTGTTCGCCGAGCTTCAACGCTACCGGAATATTCGGTGGCTGTGAGAACCCGTACTGCACACGTAAACGCATCACGCCCTGACCGAGGTCTTCAAACTCCAGGCGCTCGCCAGCGGGCACATGCGGTCGGTCGGCGGTAACCACAGTAAGAAATATAACCCGCTCATGCAGTACGTGTGTACACGCCATATGCTGAATGAGCGCGGCCGGTATACACTGACCGTAGCGCCCGGTCATCACCACCGCCGTGCCGGGTACACGGTACGGTTGATCGGCCTCGATCTTCTTCATAAATACATCCTGCTGGATGGCGCGCCCCGACAGTCGTGCCGCCAACAGGGCACGGCCCGCTCGCCAGCTCCACATCAGCGCAAAAATCAGCCCTGCAATTAACAGTGCGTACCAGCCCCCGTCCGGTATCTTGGCCAGGTTGGCGCCGAGAAATGCACTATCAATGGTAATGAACAAGGCGCCGGCCCACAACGCCAGCACCGGGCGCCAGTGGTAGCGCCATGCAACGGCTGTAGCTAACAGTGTGGTCACAACCATATCCATTGATACAGCTACGCCATAGGCCGAGGCCAGCGCATCAGAACTGCCGAAACCCACGACCAGCGCTATACAGGCCAGCATCAACAGCCAGTTGATCAATGGCAGGTATACCTGGCCGGATTCATCGGGTTGAGTAAAAACAACCCGCATACGCGGCAGCTGGCCAAGATGGATCGCCTGACGGGTGAGTGAAAAAGTTCCGCTGATCACCGCCTGCGATGCGATAACGGCGGCTGCAGTAGCCAATACCACCAGCGGCGCGGTTGCCCAATCCGGTGCAAGGTAAAAGAACGGCGCCTGAATGGCATCCGGATGGTGCATCAACATGGCACCCTGGCCAAGATAGTTCAGGAACAGCGCCGGGAATACAATCAGGAACCAGGCGCGACGGATTGGCGAAATGCCAAAATGCCCAAGGTCGGCATACAAGGCCTCGCCCCCGGTCACCACCAGAAACACCGAACCCAGGGTGAGAAAACCGGTCAGTCCGTTGTTGGCAAAAAACAGCACCGAATACACAGGATTGAATGCTACCAGTACGGATGGATGCAATATAATCCCGCGTAACCCCAACGCCGCCAGCACCAGAAACCAGACCAGCATGACCGGTCCAAACAGACGACCGATCTGCCCACTACCACGCCGCTGCACCATAAACAGGAGCACCAGAATAAAAACCGTGAGCGGCACGATAAACGGGTCCAGTTGTGGCGCCGCCACGCGCAATCCTTCAACCGCGCTGAGCACAGAAATTGCGGGGGTAATGGTACCGTCCCCGTACAGCAGGCAGGCGCCGAACAAGCCCATGAGCATCAGCACGTAACGTGCCTGTCCGGGTTTGGTTTTCCAGGGATTTAACAGGGCGACCAGGGCGATGATACCGCCTTCTCCCTGGTTATCCGCGCGCAACACGAAAACCAGGTATTTAATCGAGATCACCAGCACCAGCGACCACAGGATCAGCGATAGCACACCCAATAGATCAGGCAGGTCGAGTACCGGTGCGCCGGCGCCACCGAAACTCTCGCGCAAGGCGTACAGCGGGCTGGTACCGATATCACCGAACACCACGCCCAGCGTGGACAGTACAGCGGCACGCTGCTTGATCGATGGCGTAGTTGTGGTGTCCGCCATTAACCAAAACCACGCACCAGGTAGACAATAAGCAAGACGCCCAGGACGGCAACCACCATATTTGTCGCCGTACCACACCACAACATGTAGCCTTCCGGGATTTCATCATCCGATAAGTGTTTTACAAAACGCCTGAACTGTATAACCGAGAACAGGCTCATTAGGGCAGCGAAGGCAATCAGCGCAAGACCGATGAAAAAAGACAGTTGCCGTTGCCCGGCGATGTCAGAAAGATGCAGAATTTTTAGAAACAGGCCGAACCGCTCGATTACGAATCCCAGCGTAATCAGTGCCACGGCAGTGCGGTTCCAGGACAGCAAGGTCCGCTCCGCGGCGAACAGGACACGTGGATCATCGAGGTATGACATGGCTCTCCTTGTTAACAGTTCGTGTAAAACAGACCGTCATCATTACACCTCCCCGGCGTCCACGCGAATTTTTAACCCGGAATCCGCGCTGGCCGGCGACGTTGCCGACTTACGAAACAATAACAGCAGCGGAGCAAGCAGCAGAAAACTCAGCGTTACAAACCAGTAGGCATCGATAAAGCCGATCATACTGGCCTGCCGCGCGAGTTCGTGGGCAAGCAGCTGCGGTGCCAGCGGGTCGGCAACGGTGAGATGCTTGACGGCCAGCCACTGCTGCAATGCCGGGTTATACGGGTTGATATCACCACCGAGGCGGTTCCAGTTGACCTGCGTCATGCGGGTGAAGACCGTCGCCGCAATGGATATCCCGACGGCGCTGCCAACAGTACGCGCCAGATTGAAGATCGCCGAGCCCTGGTCAGTTGCGGAACGCGGCAGGGTCTCATAGACCAGCGCCGACAACGGGACGAAGATCATCCCCATACCCAGCCCCTGTAAAACAGTTGGCCAGACGAACCAGCCAATCGACAGGTCGAGGTTGTACCAGGTCATCGGCCAGGTGCCGGCGGCAGCCAGTGCCAGACCGGCCAGTACCAGCCGCGGCGCACCCACCCGGGTTATCAGGCGTGACACCGCGAACATCCCGAGCGCCGATGCCAGACCGCGCGGCGCCATCACCAGACCGGTGGTTTGTGCCGGGTAATCGAACAGCCGTTCCAGCATGAGTGGCTGCAAGGCGATCATACCGAACAGCGCCATACCGAATCCCGCCATCATCAGCGACGCCAGTATCAGGTTACGATCCCTGAGTAAATGTAACTGCAACACGCTGTCAGCGCGCGACCAGCTGCGCAGGGTAAAGATGACCAGCCCTGTTATGGTGATCATAGCCAGCGCAATGATCATATCTGAATGAAACCAGTTCTCCTGATTGCCCCGGTCGAGCAATATCTGCAGGCTGCCGATTCCGACCGCCAGCAGCAGCGCACCGATCCAGTCGAGCTTCACCCGACGACGCGGTTCCGGCTTCACCAGGCGTGATATCATCAGCAGGTTGATGATACCAACCGGTACATTGATATAGAACACCCAGCGCCAGTCGAGGTACTGAGTGATATAGCCACCCAGCGTCGGGCCGAGGATCGGCCCGAGCATAATCCCTACACCCCACAACGCCATAGCTTTACCGCGCTCATCGCCGGGAAAATTGTCGACCATAATAGATTGCGATAAAGGGATTACAGCGGCACCGAACGCACCCTGAAATAAACGGAACAGCACCATTTCAGCGAGCGAGTCCGCCTGTCCGCACAGTGCGGAAGCGGCGACGAATCCGGTAATGCTGATCAGCATCAGCCGACGACGACCCAGCCGGGCCGCCAGGAACCCGCTCATCGGAATAAAGATCGCCTCCATGACGATGTAGGCGGTCAGCACCCAGGTAATCTGGTCCGCGGTTGCGCCCAGTGAACCCATCATGTGTGGCAGCGCCACGTTGACGATGGTCATATCGAGAATAACCATCACGGTGGCCAGCATCACCGCGATACTGAGCAGCCAGCGTGGTGCGTCGGCAGATGATACCGGCGTGGTGCGCGCTACCGTCACCGTGTTCCCCGGGTTTGTAACGGGAGCATACTATTCCCCGTGTTGCGCCTGAGCGTTGGCCGGCTTTCCGGATTCTGCGGCGCCGCTGGTATCGACCGTCACGGAACAACTGGCACCGATACGTAACGGTCTGTCATTGTCGCGGGTGATAACCCGCACGCGCACCGGGAAACGCTGCGTCACCTTGACCCAGTTGCCGGTGGCATTTTCGGGCGGCAGCAGGGAAAATGCCGTGCCACTTGCCGGGCTCAGTGATTCGACGACGCCATGGAAAGTTTTATCCGGGTACATATCTATGCTGATGGTGGCGGGTTGGCCCGCTTTGATACGCGCGAGGTCCGTTTCCTTGTAGTTGGCATTCACCCAGAAGGTGTGATCTTCCACCAACGGAAAAAGCTGCTGCCCGGCCTGCACCAGATCGCCGGGGCGTACCGAAATTTTCCCCAGCAAACCCGACACCGGTGCATTGATGGTGGTATAGGAAAGATTCAAACGCGCCCGATCAAGTGTTGTTTTGGCGACATCGATGCGCGCACCGGCCTCGTCCTGCTCGCGCAAAGCTCGATGGTGATCGGCCTGTCCGGCTATCAGGGCGGCCTCCGCCTCGCGCAACTTGTCACGATCAGAATCAGTCTGTGCCTGCGACACAGCCTTGCGCGCAAGCAGGCGGGTATCACGCCCGTAGTTGCGCCGGGTATTATCCAGTTGCGCCTGCAATTGGCTGATCGCCGCGCCGGCGGCCTGCACGCCGGCATCGGCGGCCAACGCCTGTTGCTGCGCGAGCAACAACTCCGCCTGTGCCCGCTGTAGCGCAATCCGGTAAGATCGGGCATCGATTTCCAGTAGCAGCTGGTCCTTATCGACAGCCTGGTGATCTTTCACCGGCAGCCCGGTGATCCGCCCGCTGATCTGCGGTTCGATGCGCACTACGTGGGCGGTAACATAAGCATCCGATGTACCGGGATAGACGGCCTCATGCCGCAGGAATACATACGCTCCGGCTGTTGCTACAGCCAATAAGATCAGCGACAGCGTCCAGGCGGATCTTGTCATCGCGATACAGGCGGGTGTTTTGCCGCGATTTTCTGTTGCAGGTGTGAAATGAGTGTGTCGAGACTTTCCCGTCGCAGCTCGGTAACGAACGTCTCACGGTAGTCGACCAGCAGGCTGACACCGTCGACCACAATGTCATACAACTGCCACCCGTCATGTGTATGATACAGACGGTAGTCGACCTGGACCGGCTGCTCGCCCGGGCTGTCGACCTGACTCAAAACCGTTGCCCTTTTATGTGCCGCATCATCCCACCGCACTCTCGTCAGCTTTATAGTCTGGCCGGTATACTGTTTAAATACGTCTGCGTAATCGGCGACCAATAACTCATGAAATACTTGCATAAAGCGCGCCCGCTGCCGAGCGTCAGCGCGCCGCCAGGCGATACCGAGTGCTTCTCTGGACATAAAGGCATAGTCGAAATAAGGGTCGACGATACGGGTGATCAACGCTATCACCCTGGCCGGATCCTTGTGTAATGTGTCTTTGTTTGCCCGCAGCGCAGCCAGCACATCAACGGTAACTTTCTGGATAGTTGCTCGCGGAGTAGTTGCGGAGTCGGCGGCTATCACCGGCCCGGCGACAAGCATCACCAGCAGCCCGAGTGGTACTACAATATTGTGCGTCAGGTGGCGCCATGCTGGTAAGCCGGACATATCTATGCTCCTTTAAGTAATCTCCAATCGTTATATTGTACACAAACAGATTGCCGCGCTACGCTCTTGAAGAACTTGCCCTTCAGCCGGACCTGACAAAATGCGCCCGTAGGAGCGGGGAAAACTGTTCTTCCTCGATTCGTCGCCGCGCAGCGGGGTGAGGTGCTCGCAATGACACGCACACGGCAAGTATTCAGCAATATTGTCATCTATCGCGCATCAGTCGGCGATAACCGCCGCCAATGAGGGCAGCAATATCCAGCAACAACCCGGGCAACGGTGAACGTGGTCGATAAGCCAGATACACTCCGCACCACTCCGGACTGAATTTTGCTTTGAAACTGCGCAGACCCTTGTAACTGTAGAAGCGATTGCCGTGCTCGAACGCCAGCCGCGCCACTTTCTCCGAGACACGTGCGTAGCGCGACTGACCAACACCACTGAGAGGTGCGACACCCAGTTCAAAGTAATGGTAACCATTCTCGTGCGCATATTCGATAAGCTGCACGAACAGAAAATCCATGGTGCCTTTGGGTGCCGTAGGCAAACCGCGCATCAGATCGATGGCTAGCTGTTCACGCGATCCGTAAGCGGGCATCAATGAGGCGAATGCAACCACCCGCTGATCCTGCCTGACCAGTGCCAACGGGCTGCGTTGCAGGTATTCGCGATCAAAACGACCCAGCGAGAAACCTTTCTCGGCAGTGTGCTTGCTGACCAGCCAGGCATCGGACACAGTCTGCAGTTCCCGCCATAATGCCTCACTCAGAGGATGCTCCAGCATCTCGAAACAGACTCCGGCACGTTCCGCCTGGCTGACGCTGTGTCGTAACGATGCACGGTGTTTGCCTGCCAGCGTGAATGTCGTCACCGGCACCAACGCTCGTTCGCCGAGTTTGAAAAGTTTGAACCCCAGGTCGTGATACAACCCGAGACTGGTTTCTGAAACCTCATAAAATACCGGCTCCAGGTTGTATTGGTCAGCGAAGCTGTAGAACTCTTCAATAGCCTCGCGGAATACGGTGCTGTCACCATTGGGGTCACCGAGTGCCACCAGACGATGGCGGATACGTGCATAGGGGATTAGTACCCGCCCACCGGCAGCATAGAACAGCTGTTTGTCGCCGGCTAATACCAGGTGCGCGAACGGACTGCCACCGTGACGGTTGAGAAACTCGCTCGCTGCCACCAGTGCGGCCTTGTCCGGCCTGCTGTCGTCGGGACGCGGCAGGCGAAAAAACAGCCACCCCTGAATACCCAGAGCAAACAGCGGCAACAGCAGCAACGACCGCAGAAAATGCTCCGCATGCGCCATATCCGATGTCGATGTTGACCAGCGCAAAACATCCGCCTGCCAGACATTGTTGTCCACCAGAAAACCCAACATCGCATACAGACCCAGCGATACCAGCATCGCCAACAGCCAGCGGGCAGTACGCAGACTGACTATCGGGAAGGCCTGGCGGTAAAACCGGGCGCGCTGCATACGCAACAGCACAGCCAGGGCGATCAGGAAACTCGCCTGCACATAGTGGAAATCCTTCAACATGATCAGCACCGCCCCGCACAGCAGCGCAGGAATAACCAGCAGATAGACACGTTCGACCTGGCGGACGATACCGCCGGCCAGAATAACCAGCGCCACACCGATAAACACACCGCCAAGATGCAGACCTTCCAGCAAAGCACCCGGTAACAACATATGCCAATCGGCCAGTTGCTCATCGACCGGTCCGGGCAACGCCGCGTAAACCAGCAACACGACACCGGCGGCAAACGTCAGGTAGGCCAGCGCTCGCACGGCAATCGCGGAAAACAACACCAGCGGCAGGCGCAACGGTGCAAGCAGCGGGCTTATCCGCCACTGGTGCAGCAACGCGCCTAGCGGGGCGTTTTCACCCGACGTCAGAACCGACCCGCCGAGATAGATACCAAGGAGCCAGGGAACAACATAGTAGACGATACGAAACATCACGATACCGGCCACCAGTGCATCACTGTCCATACCCTGCGTGCGTAACAACAGGAATAACGCCCCGTCAAAGACACCGACCCCACCGGGCAACATACTGGCAATACCGGCCAGGGAAGCCGTCATAAAGGCGGCTCCCACCTGCACGGTGGAAACATCAACACCCGCTGCGGTGATACACAACCAGACAGTCAGAGCAGCAAGCAGCCAGTCGAGGATACTGATCCCTACCAGAGCCGCCTGCCGCCGGTGAGACAATACCGGAAGATTACCGAGGAAGCGGCGGTGCAGTCGGCCATCCCCGGTCAACAACAGATACAGCGGCAGATAGGCAGCCGCCACTATCAATGCGCCAGCGCTGAGCCAGGTGTCGCGCACTGTGCCCGACAACCATAGCGGCCAGGACAGCGCGGAAAGACCCACCGGGATAGTCAACATGACCAGTGCCGCGTGACTCGCAGCCTGGCGATGCGACAGCTGAGTCCTGCCAACCAGCAAGTACCTCAAACCGGACCCGGTCAGTCCGGCAAGACCCACCATATTATTGAAGGTATTAGCTATCCATGCATCGTGTACCCAGGCGCGCCAGCTGCGCCGAATACCCAGGGCGGGCGCAATCAGTAAGTCGTAGGGCGTCATTGCCAGGATGGCCAATAGCGCCAACAGCTGTATACCGAATACCGGTCCAGGCGGTATGACGTGCAATGCATCACGTACCCGAAGCAGATCAATTGACGACACCTGCTGCCAACCGACGGCCAGCATGGCGGTCAGGAACAGAACGGGGACCACGAAACGCACGCTGCGGAAGCGATGCGTGGCGGCCACCTCATCGGCTGGTCCTGCTGCTCCCGGCTGTCGCTTGACGGAACCGGCAGGACCTGATCGACTCATAACTAATCCTCTACCCTGGCCGAATCGGAACCAACCTGTGGAATTGAATAACTCGAACAAACCCGTCATGAGATTGCCGCGCTACGCTCGCAATGACGACTTAACTCGCAATGACGGCTTGAACAGTCTAAGCCTTATAGATAGCCGTTTCTACTGCTTCAGTACGTTCGATAATTTGCCGTGCCTGCTCCACATCCTCAGTGCTGCCATGCGCGATCAGCAGGTATTTATCTGCACCCAGCGAGCGCTCATATTTGATAATGCTGTGCTTCGGTACCCCGAGGTTCACCAGCGCCGCACCCAGTACCGAGGCACCACCAATGACCACCGCACCCTCGGCAGCCCCTGCCAGAATGGACACAAAGGGCCCCGCCGCACCCAACAGACCGATCCCCGGCACCCAGAAGAAGGCGGCTCCGAACAACAGGCCCCACAACGCTCCCCAGAACACGCCAACACTACCCCATGTTTTCATACGATCACCAAGCGTATAGAACCCCACCGGGTGTTCCTCGGAATGGTAGCCTTTGCCGACAATCGACAACTGTTTCATGGCAAAACCCGACTGGTCCAGCTCCTTGATCGCGGTTTCGGCCTGCGGGTGGGTATCGTAGGTAGCGATAATTGCAGTTGCATCACTCATGATTGTTTTAACTCCTTACACGCTTCCCGGCATCAGTTTACGCTGGTAATTACTTCGTTAACCACCGTGGTCACGCTGTCCAGCGCCAGGTCAACCGCTGATCTGGCAGCGGTCACATCCGGTTTCTCCATGTTGAGCGCATACAGGGCGACACGTGTCTGTACATCGACGTACCCGACAGGCAGGTAAACGGTACTCCGGGTGATATCGTCAGCGGCCTCGGCCAACACCTGTGAGGCGCGTTTCTTGTTTCCCGCAGCAGCATGTTTCTTTACCTGCTTCAGTGCGCCGCGCGTGCGCTCGGCGACTTCCGGTGCATACACCTGCAACTCATCAATACTGGCATAAATCGGCAGAAGATCTTCAGATAACGCCGCGACATCTTCCTCAACAACGCGCTTACTGACATCCATCATGTCTTCCACAACGGTCAGGTACGGCATGGTGCGTTCGATCGTATCCGCAAACTCACGGCTGACATTCAACGCACTACGTGCTTCTGCGATCTGCCCGCTATCAATGAGCGCGCGGGCGGTGCTCAGATGTGCAATCAGAGCGCGGCCTGAGTCGATTGCAATCTTTGCCATGGCCGGGTCGCCCCAGTCTGTGTATTCGCTGATACTGATCGTTTCGCTGTTGCCTTTGCCTGCGGCCTCAGCGGTTACCGCAACAGCTCCCGTTGCCAGAACGGCGGCCAACACCAGCACTGCCGGTTTCACTGCACTATAGGTCATAGTTTTCATCGTCTTTCTCCATGTCGGTTGTTACCTGACAGGAAAAGAGCATTGAATATGCCAACTTATAACCAATTGTTATTGAAGCTGTATTTTCAACCTGGCCGAGCGGATCATGGGAATATTCCACATCTATACATCTGTATGGTGATTATTCCACAACAACAGGTTTGCCCTGTGGCTGCTCATGTATGCACTGACTGTACGAGGGACTCCACCCGTTTGACCAGCACAGCGAGTATCTCATGTCTCTTATTCAAGCGCTTTGCTTCGTCATCTGCCACTACACTGCTTGCGGCAGCAAGTTCAAGACCTTTTTCTACCGCTGATTCGATATGGGTCGAAGTCACAGTGAGTTGCTCACACATACTTTTTTCGAAGACTCGCATGCTCTTGTCGAGCCGCTGTGCAAAGTCATAGCGTACCCGGCCGGCCTGAGTATCAGCCAGCTCCCGTGCATATTTGCTGGCATCCTTGAGAATCAACCGATCACCCAGGAACTTGGGCAAAGCGTGGAGAAATGAGGTGGTCATGAGCCGGATGCTGCCCGGTACCTCCCAGAACTTGTAATAAAAGCCAGACTGAATACCCCAGTCCGAGTCTGCGGCCACCGCGTCAAAAGGAATAGCAAAGAGATCTGAAGAGAAACGGTAGAGTTCATCCACTGTAGTGTGGATTTTTCCGCTGAACCGGGCGCAAATCCGGTGAAAGCTGGCTTCCAGCTTTTCGTTCTCCTCGCGGCGGAAATGGTCCCAGCCAGTGCGTACCACTTGCAGCGCGTATTGCCGCAGCGACTCATCCAGCTCACGGGAAGAAAGATGGCGTGCGCTAGCAAAGTGGCTCGTTATCTGCGTCTCGATTTCTCCGCTCAACCTGGCTCTGAAGTTTTCCACATCTGCCGCTACATCGTGATCCACCAGATGCTTGACCTCCGCCTTCAGCAAAATGCCGAAATCACGTCCTTCCTGCGTCATTTCGTCGCGCCTGTTTTCGAATGCCTTCACCTTCCGGCGCAATTCATCCACCGGCACGGCCAGTGAAGAGAGTGTCAGTTCTGTATTGAACCGGGTCTGGGAGAGAAGCCGCAGCAGTCCCCTGGCCAGAGAGGTGATCAGGGCATTGCCCTTGTCTTCCGCGAGAAAAAGCTTCAACGCCTCTGTGAAGTCAGGAAACCCGCTTTGCGTCAACTGATCTGCGGAACGATTCTTGTGTCCCTCCAGCGCCAGCCGGGCGGAGAAAGGGTACAGTGTTACGGGACCATCCATAGCCTCCGCGATGACCTGTGAGGTAAATGCCTGTGATTCGGCGAGATCAGTCGCAGTCAGCAGATCCGCCTTGTTGAGCAAGAAGAAGATGCGACCGGCATAATCCTGCACCTGCTTGAGAAAGTCGTATTCAACCTGCCCGATGGGTTGATCCACAGAAAGCACCAGCAATACTGCGTCGGCGCGTGGCAGCAGACCATAGGTGATGGCGCTGTTGTGCCGGTACACCGACCCGATCCCCGGTGTATCGATCAGCCGCACACCACTCCTCAGCCAGGGCGAAGGCCAGCTGACACGCACCTCGCTGACACTTTTTTCGTTGCCGGGATTACCCTTTTCTGTCGCAAAATCCCACAGTGCCCGCAGGTCAGCCTGCATCTCGGTGCCATCCTGAAACAGAATCTGCGTAGCGGGTACTTCGCCGTATTCGAGGATCGTAGCGATGGCCGTCAGTGGCACCACCCCCACCGGCAGGACATCCTCGCCGATGAGCGCATTGATCACACTACTTTTGCCGCGTTTGAACTCCCCCATGACAACCAGGTTGAACACGTTGGATTCGAGCCGTTGGCGGAGCATTTCCATCTCGGCCGCTGGAATGCACTCCAGCATTTCGGCGTCGGCAAGGCATTGCCGGAAGCCATCCGGCAGGGAGGTTGCGGACGGGATGTGTGACGGCACGATGCAGCATTTCCTCATCTGCAGTGGTTTTTGTATAGGCAGGAAGAATAAAAGCCCTTTCCCCACAAGTCCACAGTTATTGATCAACAGCGAGCTTGCCCTGGATTCGGCAAGGGAGCGAACGGAAAAGTTGCGGGAAAGGGGGCAGAAGGGAATGGTACTAAGTTAAGCCGAAATCACAACCGTCATCCCGGCGCAGGCCGGGATCCAGGCTGTTTAAAGGCTATATGGATTCCGGCCTGCGCCGATGAGACGGGAATACGTACATTTAAGGCTTAACTTAGTGCCATTCGGGACGGAGGGACTAAAATATGCGCCCTCCGCCCCGCCTTATCCTTCTTTGATTACTGCGTGCTGGATTAACGCCAGCCGGTTATATCCAGGATGGTTCCGTGGCCGGTTATATTGTGCTGTATGCTGAAATAGTAATGCTCTCCCTCGGCATCGAAGAAGCCCCCGGTCGACTCGGCAGTCAGATCGTTCAATGTTGCGATACGGATGCAACCATCGCTCAGTGTATCCACATCACCACCGTCTTCCAGGCAGTCCCAGATGTCATTGTTATGCGGATCCTCGGCAAAGCCGGGAGCATCACCGTCTTCGTGCAGTATCCAGTTACCACGATCCGGCTGATAGGCGATATTATCCATCATGGCCAACTGGCTGGTGCCTGTCACAAACGGCTGCATTTCCGGTACGGCTGTATTAGCCGTGGCTTCAGCCAGGCTGCCATCGGTAACGCAGATGGTTTCACCCCAGTTGTGATCGGAACCTTCATTGCCGGTGTTGTTGGCACAAAAACGAACCCTGCCGTTACGCAGCGATTTTTCATCGACACTGGCGTCTTCCGGACGATAAAAACCGGTCAATTCAAGGTTTGCCGCCTCTGCACGCAAGTCAGCGCCGTAGGAATTCACGACCGGTATCCAGCTGCCCAGGCCGGTATTGCTACCCTGGCCATAGTCGGTACCAGCGTGGCGTTTACCCAGGCGCAGGCCGTAGACACTGCCATTGGCCAGCGGTGACTGATCCAGGCTGCTGATCGACTCATCGCTATTCCAGGGTGTAGAGGGTATAAATTTGAAGTAAGCACCACCGGCAGTCCCTTTGGAAGGACGGTTTTCGTCACCATAATACAGGACGCCGTTGGGGTAGATCGCGATACCCTCGAAGGAGAGATGACCCACCGCGGGACGTTCGGCCACATGGGCTGCATCGGCCCCGGTAAAGGTTCCGCTGACCCGGTCATAGACGACCCCGGTCGTGTGCAGGGGATCGATGATCTCCAGCATGGAACCTGAATTGCCGGCTTCCTCACCGAGGACGACCGTGCCCCATGGCGTCGTGTGGGCCGGATCGCATGATTTCGTGCCGCTCAGGATCGTTTCGACCTGACCATCCGCCAGACGTACACGTTGTAGCCCCGCCTGGTCAGGACCCTGTTCGTTACAGACGATCAGGTGGGTGGGATGTTCACTCGGCCACAAGCCCATCATGTCAATATTGGGACCCAACGCCTGATTGGAAGCGACCACGTGTGCATGCAGGCTGCGGGCGAGAGTAACCATCGAGACAGGATCAGCCTCAGCGGTGGATTTATCGACGCTTTGCGTCGACGAAGCTTTTAGCGCACCTTTGACGCCGAAAAGTTTTCCGGAATATTTATGCAATAAGCGATCACGAAGCTTGCCGAAATCTTTAACGCCATGTCTAATGCCTTCTCGATCGCCATGACCGCTGTTGTTATCGGCCAGAACCGGGGGCGAGACGGCGATGGCAACAGCAAGCGCCAATCCACTGACGGAAAATTGAGTGTATTTCATGAAGGGTACTCTCCTTTGGAAACCATTTAGTGAGCAACACAACGCTGCATCGCAACGTAGCGAATAACACTAGCAACACATTATTTCACTAAATTGACCGTATCTTTACTGTTCCATGAATTCTTGAAAGTATAAGGCGCTCTGATTAATTCGTTTTCCGTCATCCTGGCGTATGCCGGAATCCAGCGGTTTCAATGCATTGGATACCGGCATGCGCCGGTATGACGAATTTAACTGGTATGACGAATTTAACTGGTATGGCGAATTTAACTGGTATGACGAATTTAACTGGTATGGCGAATTTAACTGGTATGGCGAATTTAACTGGTATGACGAATTGATCAGAGTTTCCTATACTGTCTTCGTAATTCAAGGAGCATCGAAATGAGATACGCGCATTATTGTTTTTATCTGGCCGTACTGTTTCTGTCACTTACCGCTGTGGCATCCGGTAGCGAGACCGTTACCTTTCCATCACAGGATGGGTTGTTGATCACTGCGGATATCTATGCGCCCTATAAAAACGGCGAGGCTCCGATAATCGTGCTGTTTCACCAGGCCGGCTGGAGCCGGGGTGAGTACACTGAAATCGCTCCGTGGCTGAACACGCTGGGTTATAACTGCATGGCCGTCGATCAGCGCTCGGGAAAATATGCCAGGGGCGTTAAAAACGAAACAGCACTGAGGGCGAAAAAGGAAAACAGGCCGACGGGCTATGTTGATGCCTTGCCCGACATCAAAGCCGCACTAATCTATGCGCGCAAACATTATGGAAAAGACGGCGTCATTGCCTGGGGAAGTTCCTATTCCGCTGCACTGGTACTGAAAGTTGCCGGCGACTCCCCCGCGCTGGTTGATGGCGTGCTGGCGTTCTCCCCGGGTGAATATTTTGAACGTGCCGGCAAGACCGCCACCTGGGTACAGGATTCTGCACAACGTATCAAAGTGCCTGTCTTTATTACCTCGGCGCATAGCGAGACGGATCGATGGGCCGGTATCTTTGCCGCGATTAAATCAGGCAGAAAAGTTTCATTCATTCCTGCAACAGACGGCAGGCATGGCTCCCGTGCCTTATGGCGGGAATACCCGGACAGTGGCGCCTACCAGAATGCCGCAAAGGCCTTTCTTGAGCAGTATTTCCCGACCCGCAACGCAGCCCGTCAGCAATGATGGAATCCTTCGCTCGGTGCCCTGGGCTGCAACGGCGGCGCTGCTTCGAGTTCGCCCACGACCTTGATGATATCGGCGATCAGCATGTCGGCCATATCACGTGAAAACCCTTCGCGCACAACGATGCGCAGTACGGCGACCGCACTGGCATCAGGCGGCATGGTGTAAGCGGGTACCTGCCAGCCACGGGTGCGCAGATGTTCCGAGACGTCGTATACCGAGTAGCGCGAGGCATCCTTGAGGCGGAAGGCAAATACAGGGATTGAGCTGCCGTCACTCAGCAGTTCGAATGGACCGAGGTCTGCAATACGTCCGGAGAGATTAACAGCGGTATCACGCAAGATGGATATGATGCGGGTATAGCCATCGTGTCCGAGGCGCAGAAAATTATAGTACTGCCCGATGATCTGATTTCCAGGCCGTGAAAAATTAAGCGTGAAGGTGGGTATATCGCCACCCAGATAATTAACATGAAATACCAGCTCCTCGGGCAAGTACTGGCGATCACGCCACACCGCCCAGCCGACACCGGGGTAGACCAGGCCGTATTTATGGCCGGATACGTTAATGGAAACGACATTGGCTAAACGGAAATCCCAGCGCAGGTCGGGGTGAATAAACGGCGCGACAAAGCCCCCGCTGGCCGCATCAATATGCATAGGTACGACCAGACCGTGCTCGGCATTGTGGCGGACCACGGCATCATGAATCGCTTCAATGGGTTCAAACTCACCCGTGAAAGTAGTGCCCAGGATGGCGACTATGCCGATGGTATTTTCATCGATACGAGTGATGACCTCTTCGGGTTCGATGACGTAACGGCCCTCGCGTATCGGTATGTAACGCGCTTCGATCTCCCAGTAGCGACAGAATTTTTCCCATACCACCTGCACATTGCTGCCGAGAATCAAGTTAGGTCGGTCGGCCCGCTGGCCGGCGGCCTCCCGGCGCTTGCGCCAGTTCCATTTCAACGCCATGCCGGCAAGCATCACCGCCTCGCTGGAACCGATGGCGGATACCCCTACCGCCTCCACATCCTCGGGTGCATTGAACAGCCGTGCCACCATGTTCACACAGCGCGTCTCGATCTCTGCTGTCCGTGGATACTCATCCTTGTCGATCATGTTCTTGTCAAATGTCTCGCTCATGAGCTGCTCGGCTTCGGGTTCCATCCAGGTGGTCACGAAAGTAGCAAGGTTGAGCCGCGCATTGCCGTCGAGCATCAACTCATCGTGGATCAGACGGTAAGCCGTCTCGGGCGGCATCTCACCCTTGGGTAACGTGTACTTGGGCACCGGTTCAGTCATGGCACGTGAACCATAGGCAGGAGTGAGTGCAACATCAGGAAGCAGTTTCTTGACCATAGTGATTACTCCGTGTCAGCGGCGGCCCACCCGGGGCGACGCCAGCGATATAATAGTTGCGGTACCGTCAACAGGGTGATGATGTTGAAGAACACCATCCTCATACCGGTGTCGGCCATCAGCTGTCATCAGCGTCAGCGTAACCGCACCGATGTGAGCGGTCTGATTAATTTGTTTTCCGTCCGGGCAACTTCCGGTCACCCTGTATCACTCGGAACGCTTGATATCATATTTTTCTATCCGGTAGCGAACTTTCTCGCGGGTTGTCTTGAGCACCCGCGACGTGACAGCGACATTATGAGCATGGCGCGCCAGCATGGTTTCGATAATCTGCGCCACCATGTCATCGAGCCCCATCGAACCGTCCAGCGGCAGACACAGGCGATCACCACCTACACCTGCGTCACCGGCATCAATTGTCTCCGCGGACGAGACAAGCTGCAGCCAATCAAGCGGGAAGCGATGATCGCCGGCAAACAACACACAGCGTTCAACGACGTTACGCAGCTCGCGGACATTGCCCGGCCAACGATGCTGGTGCAAACGTTCCCATACCAGTGGCCCGATCTCGCTGACCTTTTTGCCGGCCAGTGCGTTGTATTGCGCCACGAATAACGGCACCAGCTCACGCAAATCATCGATACGCTCGCGCAGTGGCGGCAATTCCAGATGAAAAACATTCAGGCGGTGATAGAGGTCGGCACGAAATCCGCCGGTGCGGATCTGTTCCACGAGATCCTGGTTGCTCGCCGCCAGCACCTGCACATCGACCTGGAGCTCCTGCTCACCGCCAAGTCGGCGCAGTGAACGGTCGTCGATGACCTTGAGCAGCTTGGCCTGGAGATCAACCGGCATTTCGCCGATTTCGTCCAGAAATACGGTACCGCCATGTGCCTGTTCGATAAGGCCGCGCCGCCGACCCTTCGCCCCGGTAAAAGCGCCGGCCTCGTGGCCGAACAGCTCGGATTCCAGCAACTCGCGCGGCAGCGCCGCACAGTTGATTTCAACCAGCGGACCTTCGGCGCGCGGTCCTGCATGGTGCAGAATACGTGCCGCCAGCCCTTTACCGGTTCCGGTTTCACCGGTGAGTACCAGCGCACTGAAGGGCACTTCGGTGAGCTTGCCCAACATCTTGCGCACCACCTGCGCCGCTGCACTCGAACCCACAAATGATTCCGGTGTATACCGGCGCGAGCGGTTTTCGCTCTCTTCCCGGATGCGCCGCTGGGCACGCGCACTGCGCGCCGCGCCCTGCACGACGATATCCAGGCGTTCCTGCTCACACGGTTTAGTGAGAAAGTCGAAAGCACCGAGGCGCATGGCACGCACCGAATCCGGCACTTCACCATACCCGGTCAGAAACACCCATTCTCCGCAACCGCCTTGCGCACGTACCTTGTCCAGTAGATCGAGACCGTTGCCATCCGGCAGATTGATGTCGGAGAGCACCACCAGTGGCTGCAATTCCCGCACCAGCAGAGCACGTTCGGCTTCGGCAATAGTTTTTGCCCAGACCACCTCCCAGGCGTTGCGGCGATAATGCCGCACCAGTTCCGAACCGAGCAATTGTTCGTCTTCGATAATCAATAATGATTCAGACATGGTTATCCCTGCATGGGTAGCTCGAGTGTCACGCAAGCGCCTTGCGGCTCACGATCCGATAGCTTCACCTCTCCACCCCGGGCGCGCGCAAAGCGTTGCACCATGGAAAGCCCCAGCCCCGTTCCACCCGGACGGTGACTGACAAAGGCGTGGATGCCGGCCTTGATCAGGTCAACCGGGAATCCGGGGCCGTCGTCAATCACGGACAGATATAACATGCCATCGCCAGCCCGTGCGCGAACAGTAATATCGCCATCCTGGTCGTCGATGGCCTGGCGGGCGTTGAGTAAAAGATTCAGCAGGGCCTGGCGCAGCATCGCATCCGGCAAACGGCAAACCAGATCATCCGGGATGTCCTTTATCAGCGCGATTCGGGCGGGTATCTGGTAGCGGGCCAGGGTCATGAGATCGGTGACCACCGACCCGATATTAACATCACGGAGCGGTTCCGGGTGGTGTCGTGCCTGGTCCAGCATGGCGTTCAACACGGCGATGACACGGTCTATCTCCGTTGAAACAATATCGACGCGTTCGCTATAGTCTGCGTTATCCGGCTCCTGTGCCAGATCCTTGTGCAGATTGGCGCAGGCCATTTTGATACCCGCCAGAGGATTGCGCAGCTCGTGGGCGATGCGCGCCATCATTTCACCCACGGTGGCCAATCGCTCGGTATTCGCCAGGTTACGCTGTTGTTCGAGCAGCGCCTGTGCCGCACTGTCCACCTGGGATTCGAGATTCTTTTCGCGCTTTTCGTGTTCCGCCTCCAGTTCGGCCAGACGCGCCGCCATGGCGTTATAGTTCTTTGCCAGCGGTCGTAACAGCGGATCGACTGAGGTCAATGGCGCGTGGCTGTAGTCGGAGCGGGCCAGCATAGTCATCAAAAAACTCAGCCGTTTCAGCGGCGCCAGGATGCGCCGGCGCATCAGGTAGAGTAGCAGGGCCGCTCCGGTCGGGAACAGTATCAGTGTGATCGCGCCTATTCTCAGCTCCAGTGCAGTGGCACGACTGATTTTGTCGACCAGTGCCTGGTGTGCACGCGCCTCAAGGTCGATCACTTTTCGGGTTTGCGCCAATGCCAGGATCAATGCCTCTTTCGGTTGACGCGAGACGTCCATCAGCGCGCGGCGCGCAGCCGCGACCAGCGCCGGCGAATCCTGCGACAGTAACGCCCGTGCTTCGATGACCGCTTGCAACTCCTGCCCTATCTTTTCGCGCTCACTGGTACTGAAAGTACCTTCACCGCGCAGACCGTCCACCAGCTCGCGCTGCAGTTCGACATTGGCAATCTGCAATCTCACCAACTGGGTGATGTGTCGGTTGATGGGCTGGAGCCGCTGGTAAGACTGCCAGGCCAGCATAAACTCCATTGCCAGTGTTACCATCAGTAAACTACCCAGCAGCGCCACCGGCAACCACAGGGAAGAATGAAACCAGACATTCGAGTCACGCGAATTGTTGCGCATTTCTGCCATAGTCCCCTGGTTTATGTCGCGTAACCGCTGTATACGGTGGCGCCACTCACCGGCGCCGGGAGCCGTACCATCACAACGTACGGATCATAGCATCAAGCTGCCCTTGCCGATCAGTCTTCGCCAGGTCGTTATGCCTGGCCTCCAGATCCGCTACACCCCGATACAACGCCGCTTTGGCTACAAACAACGGCTGTTCGACGCCGACCGAGATGAATACCACGCTGTCTTCAGCTGACTTCAATGACCGGTCCGCATCGTCCAGTTTTTTCTTGCCGAGGTCCGCCCTGGCCTGTGCCACCAGATGTTGCGTGGTGCCAAGCGGCAGATCGACCTCGGTGTATTGTAACGCCGTGTCAGCTTCCTCCAACGCCTGTCTGGCCTGAGTCTTGTTACCTGCCTTGAGATTTTCCCTGGCTTTGTCCAGCTGTACCCTGGCTGCCTTTACCGGCATGATGTCCACCAGTTCATCCAGTGAATTGTAAATGGGAATCAGGTCGGGCAACACGGCCTGCGTGTCCTCATACTCCAGATGCTTCTTCGCCACCCAGATCCTGTCCTTAACAATAGTAGTCGGTACCGCCTGACGTATGATTTCGAGCAGTTTATCCGCCTGGCCGAGTTCTTTTTGTGCCGCCTCGACATCTTTCCGGTGAAGATAGGCGCGCGCCTGGGCGATATGGCGCAGCACCTTTACACCGGACGAGGAGATAACCGCCTCTTGCTGCGAGCTGACGGGTTTTCCCGGTGTGACGGAAACCTGCTCCTGGATGGTATCGGCATATAAAGGTGCAAACGCCAATGACGTCCCCACAGTGGTCAACAAGACAGCAACGTACTTAAGTTTTGACATATCTGATACTCCTGCAAGCGCGGGGAAAGTTACGCCCTATACCACCTTGAGCAGCAAATATGCCAATCTTCATTCTCACGTAATCAATAGCTTACCTGGCTGCGCAAATGAATAGCGCGGGTAATATTCCCACCACAGTGCAAAAATACCCACCACAGGAGTTCTCCGTTTACCTGACGTCTTTAATGGGTCGCATATTATGTGGCAGGTTTGCAGCTTCCAGAATATCTGCCCACGACAGCACGCCGGCAACAGCACCGGGCGTGTCGTCACCAGTACTGTTATTCATAACCAGCGCGATACGACAATGCTCGTTGCGCAATTGTGCAAATACATCGAACACCACCATGTCTTCACTGACCCGGCTGTAGCGCGGCTCGACAAACTGTTGTAACGGTGCATCAGGATCGTCACCTTGCAGCACATTCGTTAGCGTTGCCGATGAAATCACAGCGTGAATCTGTTCTCCATCAACCAGAATGACGTGCGGATAATGCCCGCTGGTCGCGTTCCGTTCGAGAAGATCAGCAACTTTTGCATCGGCATTGAGCGTAATATACGCTGGCTGCACAATATCCAGCGCCTTGTACATCAAATACAAATGGCTTTGCAATGACGTCGGAACATGATGTCCGCGCCGGACGAGCTTGAGAGTGTAGATATTTTCTGCCAACAGATGCCGCCGAACCGCGTAGGCCAGGGAAACGGCGACCACCAGCGGGATCACTACATTGTAGTCGCGCGTCATCTCAAGAATCATGACGACGGCGGTGACTGCGGCACCCGTACTTGCGCCGATCATGCACGCCATACCGATTACTGCGCTACTCACCGGGTCCACTGCCAGCGCCGGATACAGGTGGTTAGCGCCGATTGCAAGGCCGGCGCCAAGTGCAGCCCCCATAAACAGGGCGGGTGAAAAAACGCCGCCGGAAGCGCCGGAGCCCAACGTCAACGAAACCGCTAGTAACTTGACCCCCACCAGTAACAATAAAATCCAGGTTTCATTCAGCCTTCCATCCAGAATGTCCTGAATCGTGGCGTAACCAACACCCTGAATATAGTAATGTCCAAACGTTTGCATCATCAGATACATCGTGATGCCGACCAGCAGCATGCCCAGCGCATGACGGGTGTAATAATTGCCAGGCAAGCGCTCAAACCAGTCCTCGAACAGGTAGATAGACCGCGTGTAGATGACCGCCAGAACGCCGATGATCAGCCCGAGAGCCGCATGCATCAGGAAGTCGGCGATGGATAGATTGGCCGGTGCTTCGAGCGTCAGCTGAGGAATAATGAAGGAGGCGGCATTTCCGAAATACAGAAAACCGATATAGCTGGCGGTTGCAGTCGCGATCATGACGGGCACCAGCGTGCGTGCGCTGATTTCCACCATCATGATCTCAACAGCGAACAAAACACCGCCGATAGGGGTATTGAACGTGGCGGCGATACCGCCACCGGCGCCGGCTGCTATCAATGTATTACGTTGCCATAGCGGTAGATGCATCCACTGCGCCATGACCGATCCGAACGTCGCACCAATCTGTATAATCGGGCCTTCGCGGCCGACCGAACCGCCTGAGCCGATGGAAATCGACGAGGCCAACGCCTTGATGACAGCCACCTTGGGACGGATAATACCCCGGTTGAAATTAATGGCATCTATCACTTCGGGCACACCATGTCCCCGAGCTTCCGGCGCAAACGTTTTGACCAGAAAAGCCACCAGCAACGCCCCGACCACCGGCACCGCTATGACTGCCATACCCCAACTGCTCTCCGGTGTATGGAGCAAGGTATTGTAATCGAGGTCCCAGCGACCAAAAAACAGCAGATTGTGAAACAGCGCAATGAGCAAGCGGAAGACGATTGCACCCAGGCCGGAAATAACCCCCACTAACAGCGCATAGAAAATTATTGGCATG
>CAJXFW010000014.1 GCA_913053655.1 uncultured Thiogranum sp.
TGGTCAACAGCCCGCTGACCGGCGCACACATCGGTATTGCCGGTGGCAACTTTGTGACTGCCAGGCCATTGGGTATACGCGACGGTGTCGACTATCAGCATACCGGTGAAGTTCGCCATATCGACGCAGCCAGTATCCACGGGCAGCTCGATGCAGGACACATTGTATTACTTTCGCCACTCGGCTACTCCCCGACGGGAGAAGTCTTCAACCTCAGCGCCGAGGAGGTTGCCACCGCTGTAGCCGTCGCTCTTCATGCTGAAAAGCTGATCCTGCTGGTTAATGCTGACGGATTACGCGACGGCAAGCGCAAGATGATCCGCCAACTGTCGCTGCTGGAAGCCGAGCAGCTGCTATGCTCGCGCCGCAAACTCAGCGAACAATGGGTTCGCCATCTTAACAACGCAATCGACAGCTGTCGCCGTGGAGTCAAACGCACTCACCTGATAGATCACAGCGCCGACGGCGGCTTGCTGCTGGAACTGTTTACGCGCGACGGCGTAGGAACCCTCATCAGCGCCGAGCTCTATGAAGGCTTGCGCACAGCCACTATCGATGATGTTGGCGGCATACTCCAGCTCATCGCCCCACTCGAAGAAGACGGCTCCCTGGTAAAACGCTCGCGTGAAATGCTCGAGATGGAAATCGACTACTTCATGGTGGTTAAACGGGACGGGATGATTATCGCCTGCGCCGCACTATATCCCTATGACGGTAACGTTGCTGAACTCGCCTGCCTGGTTGTACACCCTGACTACAGGTCCAGTGGGCGCGGCAACAGCCTGCTGGAAGCCATCGAACTGCGCGCACGTCAGAACGGCATCAAACGCCTTTTTGTACTCACCACACGGACCTCGCACTGGTTCCGGGAGCGCGGGTTTGTCAGTACCGACCTGGCCAGACTGCCGGTCGGGAAACGCAAGCTGTACAATTATCAGCGCAAGTCGAAAGCTTTTATAAAGGCGATCGATTAGTGGCGACAGACAGGCAAGCCGCAGAGTCGAAACCGCTGCGCATCGCCCAGATTACGGATACACACCTTTACTCCGATCCCGGTGGTGAGTTACTGGGACTCAATACCCGACGTAGCCTGGAGCAGGTAATCGACCTGGTAATGAGCGCACGTCAACCGGATCTTGTGGTTAGCAGCGGTGACCTGACACACGATGGTTCACCGCAAGCCTACCAGCAGGTACGAGATTGCTTCAGGCGCATCGGTGTCCCGGTCTATTCTCTGCCGGGCAATCATGATGAAGTGGTCACATTAAACGACTGTATGAACAGCAATCCTTTTCTCTGCGTACGCAGCGCACGTATCAACAGCTGGCAGATGTTATTTCTGGATTCGACGGTAACCGGCAGTGACGGTGGATACCTGAGAAAAGCCGAACTGGATGCTCTCGATACAGAGCTGGCGTCCTATCCTGACCTGCCCACACTGATCTGGCTACACCACCAGCCGGTACCCCTGGGAAGCCGGTGGCTGGATAGCATGGCTGTTGACAACCCGCAGGCCTTTTTTGATATTACAGACCGACACTCCCAGGTGCGCGCTATCTTGTGGGGCCATGTGCATCAGTCGTTCGAGCAACAACGAAATGGCGTACAACTGCTCGCTGCTCCCTCAACCTGCATCCAGTTCCAGCCTGGCAGCGAAGAATTTGCCGTGCACCTTGTACCACCAGGTTACCGCTGGCTGGAGCTCTACCCGGATGGATCTCTCGAAACCGGTGTGGAGCGCCTGCAGAAGATCCCTGGTGAGATTAATCAGGATGCGCGAGGTTACTAAGGGAAACTCTGATTAATTTCGTCATGCCGGCGCAGGCCGGCATCCAGGTCATTGAAAACACTGGATCCCGGCCTACGCCGGGATGACGATAAAGGAATTAATCAGAGTTTCCCTAGCTCTCTTCGTTAAGAAGTATCCGCGTACCGCCCAGCGCCAATGCCTGCTCGTCAATGAACTTCAGGCTCAAGGCACCCATAGTTACCATATCGCCGTGTTTTAACAACTGCCGCCTGACCGCTCTTCCGTTGACAAAAGTTCCGTTGGTACTACCCAGGTCTTCAATAGTCGCCTCCATGGCGTCATCCAGATAAGCACTGGGAGCAAGGACTATAGAGGCGTGATTACCACTGACGCTGGCATCGTCAGGTTGCAGTTCATTACCGAGATTACGTCCGATACGAAAATTCGCCTGCGTTAATGCGTGCTCGGCTATCACATTGCCGTCAACAATCTCTAACAGTTTATACATTATAAATACCTCTTTTAAATTGAACCCGGTTTTATCAGGCTGACTTGCGCCGGCCGCCCCTGAACTGCAACTGGCATTTGCGAAGCGCAACTGCCATTTCCGCCCCGTTCGCATAACGACTGGCGGTGTCTTTATGCAAGGCCCTGTTTACCAGGCGGCTGACACACGCGGGCAAGCCACTGCGCTGCTTGCGTAGCGGCAACATCTTCCCGTTCGCGATCTGGTACATCATCGTTGTGACCGAGTCGCCACTGAAGGGCAAACACCCGGTTAATAACTGATACAGGGTCACACCCAGTGAAAACTGGTCGGACTGTCCGCTGATCTTCTTTCCTGCCACTTGTTCAGGTGACATATATGAAGGTGTGCCAAGCACTGTCCCGGTCCGGGTCTGCTTGCTATCCAGTATTCTGGCAATGCCGAAATCGGTGATCTTCGCCGCTCCACTGTCACGGTCATAGATAATATTGCCTGGCTTTACGTCACGATGAACCACCTTCTGGCCATGCGCATAATCCAGGCCATCTGCAACCTGCGCAGTAATATCGAGCACCTCCCACACCGGCAGCAGATTGCTTTTCTGCACCCATGCCTCCAGGCTTTCGCCGGCAACATAATCCATCACCAGGTAGGCAAGATCATGCTCCCTGCCGGCATCGTGTATGGATACGATATTAGGGTGTGCCAGCCGACCCACCGCTTCTGCTTCTTTCATAAAACGCTGCGCCGCAGCTTCCTGCTCACGCTCTTCATAGTGCTCGAGCAATGAGAGTGTTTTTATGGCGACCTGGCGACCTATGGCGGGATCCGCTGCGAGATAAACCGTGCCCACAGCACCACGACCCAGCTCGCGCTCCAGCCGGTAGCGACCCAGTACCGGCAGCTCCATGACCGGGCTGTCGAGCACCAGCGTCTGGTTGACTGTAGATCCGTTTGCACCCGGGAAACGTTCCGACAGCGCTGCAAGCTGATGGCGGCGGCGCGCAGTATCACGATATCCCGCAGCACTTTCTGCAAGCTTCTCGTAGACCGCCTGTGCCTTTGGTACCTGGCGACGGCGCTCGTATTCAAGACCCAGTTCATACAATGATGCCAGCGCCGCGGGTGCAGGCAGGCAGGGTACATACTGAGCCATCGCCTGTTCCAGCTGCCCCTGTGACTGCAAGTGTTCGCCCAGTGCCAGGCGGGCATCGATCACTTCCTGGTGCAACGCGATCAGGGTTCCGTGTCTTCGGTACGCGAGGGTTAACCCCAGCTGCGCGAACAACAGAAAAGCGCTCGGCCCGGTAACCGGTAACCACAGCCCCTGTACTATCAACATAACCAGGCCGGCATTCAATACCAGCGCTGCCAGCAACACTGAAACAATCGGGGCTGCCCTGCGGTGCCAGCTCACCGGCAGGAAAAACAGATACCCAGCGAACAGCAGTATGAGTGCCCGCTGGGCGCCGTAGAACCAGGCGGGCATCACGAAGGCGTTACCGCCGTGCAGGCTGTCCAGGATGTGTGCAGACCAGGTGACCGGGGTGTAGCGGTACCCTGCAGGACCTGTCAGTTCCGGTACCAGGGTTGATGCAGTCAACCCCAATAGCAGTGTTCGGTTGCGCAGTTCAGCCTTGAGACTGTCATCCTGCATGAGCCGCTGCAGTGAATAAACCGGAACCCGGCCCGCGGGGCGGGGGTAATAAATCAGATCGGGGGCGGCAATATCACGCTGCCCGGCAATTGATACACCCACCCCGGGCATCACATCAAGCGTTCTGTCTCCAGCCAGCAAGGCCAGTTCGAACCCGGCCAGATAACGACCGTCTTCCCCCGTCACCAGCGCTACCCCGGACACATACCGGTTATCGCTATAGGCTTCACGAACACCGGCTCCGGCAACACTGTCGAGATATACGGGTAGCGGAAAATTTGGCCTGAAAGCAGCCTGTTGCGGAGCAGACAACAGATATCGCCATGCTTTCCGGCGCCATCCCGCCTGCTGAGAAACGGTATCCAGTAGTAACCGGCCCGGAACTGCCGACAAGTCTGTTCCTTGTCCACCGATCTCGTACGGGACGGCAAGTACAACGTTACCCGCCTCCTTCAGTGCCTGGGCCAGCCTGGCATCCGTATCCATACCTTTAAGCCAGGCGTTGGCTTTGTCGCGTAGCGGCGCGTCCAGGGTATCAAGTTCAGCTCGCAGCGTACTGACTACAGGCGGCGTCTCGCGACCCGTTAAAGGGAGCGCGAAACCAATTGCTTCGGGTTTGAATTTCTGCAATCGCGTGATAACCGTGGCTAGCAGATCACGTTGCCAGGGCCAGGCACCGTACGCTTTCAGGCTCGCGGTATCGATAGCAATGACCGCCACCGCATCGGATAGCTCCGCTTCGGGTAATAAACGGCCCGCCAGATCAGGCAACAGGCCCTCTACTCGTTGAAAAGACAAGCTATAAGTCCCATACAAAGCCAACACCGCAGCCATAAAAACTGCGAGGCGATAATTTAGCAGGGAAGATGCACCTGTCTTGAATGAAACCATTGAGAATATCCGTCGGACCTACCGGAATTTATCGGTAGCACCGACACGGGCTTTACCGGCCGGGGAACATTACCCCGGCCGACACACCGAAATATGAACGGGTTCTCATTTTTGGAAAAAAATACTTAGCGGAATTCAATCACATCCATCATCTTCAGCGACAATCTCACCGGTTTCTGAATTTCAGAACGGGGTACACAGAACTAGTCCGGGAGCCGGTAGCGCTCCATCAAATAGCCCAGGCAATCCTGCCGGATGACGCGCTCATCCAGGGTAAACATTGACGGCATCAGCGAGCGGGTAGTGCGTAACATCGCGTCTTCCACCTTGAAATAGCGGCCCGCCACTTCCTTTCCGCCCTCATCACTGGCTTCCAGCGGCATACCCTCCACACCGTCCAGGTGTGCCAGCGTGGTGCCCGCGGGCAGTTCGCGGAAATTCAGGTGATCCAGGTCGTTGATAAAGCAGATATCCACCGGCTTTTCACCAAATCCGAAACTGTAGGCACGCGCTACACGCACCGTGGCGACCGTGTGAAACAGGTCCACATCATGTGCCGCCACAGGGTGCTGCGGTATCTCACTCAGATGCAGGCAGGCATCCAGAAACTCTTCGGCGTGGGCCTCGCCGGCGCTCTGCCCGACCTTGCCACATTCCACCGTCAAGGCCGGGCACAGCTGCGTGAATGCCATTGACTGCACACCGGCCGGGCGGATGAAATACACCAGCGTACGACTGAACATGCTGGCGAGGTGTATATAGCGATGGTCTATTTTGTTTATGCAGGCGTAGTGGGGATTAATGCCGGTATTGTTGTGCACATCCACACTGGCAAAAGGCTGACGTTGCTGCATGATGCTGAAAATTTCTGCCATCATGCGTTTTTCCGGACTATCCGTATATTCGCTGCCGGGCCAGATTCGATTGTAGTCCGGCTGTCCCGCCAAACGCCTCAGACCGTCACTCGCAGCTTCCACGTTACCGATAAAAATACTCAGTGCACGCGGCAGCTTCTTGTCCCGATAACGCCCAAGCAAGTTCTGCAACGCCAGAAAACCCGTTGTCTCATTACCGTGTAACAACACCGAGACAAACAGAGGTTGCTCGCGCCGGCCCGGTAAATGAATCAGCGATGGACCGTCAAGCAGCTCCGCAAGCTGTGTTGGCTGTGCTTCCAGCAAACCTTCCGGTAGCGCTTCAAAAACGTGTAACAGGCTGCCCATGTTCAGCTATCCCACTCGTGTACCGGCACACCACTTTGCTGACGTTCGTAGTACGCTTCAGTCAGGGCCTGCATGTCACTGGAATGTCGCGCCAGGTAAGCACGCTGCCAGCTGGCGCCGGTACAGGCATTGCGAATCCGGTCCTTGACGATACCAAGATAAAGATCCCGATCCTGTTCGTTGATCTCGAGCAGACCCAGCCCATAACGCGCCAGCGGTACCAACTGGTCCAGCAGCAGGGTCTGGACCGGCAACTTGCGTCCATCCAGCCAGGTGATCTGCGCGTCGAGGCCATCGCGTGCTGCAGCGTAAAAATTGTCGCGCGCAACGGTGAATGGCAGCTTGATCTCAGGCGCTATTTCCTGCATGGCCAATGCGTGCACCAGCCCATAGAAGAATGCCGCGCTGGCGATACAGTCGATGACCGTAGGACCGGCCGGCAGGACACGGTGCTCTATGCGTAAATGTGGTGTACCGTCCTTATCGTAACCGATCAACGGCCGGTTCCAGCGCCACACCGTGCCGTTATGCAGACGCAGATGCCGCATCTCGTGCTCGGGGTCGTCAAAATGGATAGGCAGCAAGATCGGAAAATGCTGCTGATTCTCGACATAGCATTCAAACAGGCTTTCCTTGGCATAACCGGTGCCAAAACTTACCCGCCGCACCGGCCCGCGACTGGCGCCTGCAAACCCGCCGACCTCGACCGACTGCTCGAACAGCGGGATCCGCGTTTCATCCCAAAGGTCCTTGCCAAACAGACAGGGTGAATTGGCCGCCGCAGCAACCAGCGGGGCTGACACAATCTGCGCAGCATTGTAATAACGTACGGCATCTTGCGCCGAGATCTTGAGATGAAGTTGCAGGGATGTGGTCGCCGACTCCAGCATAACGTCATTGTGCAGAATATTGAGGTGCTGGTGGCCGTGAATATCCAGCTTCAACGGCTCACCCTCGCGCAGACGTAGCACCTGTTCATTGAGTGCCCGGTAACGTTTGAGCTCTGACATATTTGCCAGTGTCAGATCCCGCTGGGTGACACTGGGCAATATACCTGTCATCACCAGGCGAGTATCCAGTGCTGCTGCTGCCGTTACGCAATCGTCCCAGGTCTGTTGCAAATCCCGGTGCAGCCGACTCAGTGCCTTGCCGTGCAGGAATTCAGGATCGACATTGAGTTCAACATTGAATTTTGCCAGCTCCGGTACTACCAGCGGATCGTTCATCTGTTCCAGGAACTGCCGGTTCACAGGTGCAGGCCGCGCCTGCGTATCGATCAGCCAGGCTTCCAGTTCCAGGCCACACACCGGCACACGTGAGGAAAACGCCCGGTCTTCGAACCACTGGCCCAACAACCGGGTCTCCTGCTGCAGGTGCTTGTCGAACAGTTCGAAATCGGCGGCGAGAAATTCGCTATGCGTGATTTCATCTCCCATCGATCATCCCCGTAACTTTTGATCCAGCTCGGCAAGGCGCTGTGGTGAGCCGATATCCGTCCACTGTCCCGGGTAATACTCCCCGCTGACCTGCTCGTGCTGCATGGCACCACGCAGCACAGGTGCCAGGGGAAACGCAACATCGGGCACGACGGCAAACAGCCCGGGCCGGTACAGGCCAATACCGCTGAACGTCAGCTTTTGTTTTCCTTTGTCCGTCACTCTATCGCCGCTGAGCTGAAAATCACCATCAGGGTTATGCGCGGGATTATCGACCAGCACCAGGTGCGCCAACCCATCGGGTTCGCGTTGTAAGCGCTCATAAGGGTAGTCTGTCCAGATATCGCCGTTCACTACCAGGAATGCTTGCTCACCCAGTAACGTCAACGCGTGTTTTATCCCGCCCCCCGTTTCCAGCGCGCCTTCCGGTTCGGCGGAATAGCGTATCCGAACGCCAAGCTGTTCTCCGTTACCCAGACGTTCGACAAGCTGCGTGCCGAGGTGTGCGTGATTGATCACCAGCTCCCGGAATCCGGCATCCCGCAAGGCCTCGATATGATACTGGATGAGCGGCTTGCCGCCCGCCTCCAGCAACGGCTTGGGTATCCGGTCAGTCAGCGGACGCATGCGCTCGCCGCGCCCCGCCGCCAGGATCATGGCCTTCATAAGCGTTCGATCACGGTCTCTGTGATGCCGCCCAGCGCGGCCAGTTCACTGTAACGCGAGCACACGTCGCGTACGTAGCCCAGGGTGCGTGGTATATCCTGCATATAGTCCGATTTTCCGTCACGGTGATTGAGACGCGCAAATATGCCGGCTGCTTTCAGGTGCCGTTGCACCCCCATCCAGTCAAACCATTTAAGAAACTGTTGTTCATTGGTCTGGTCCGGTCGCAGTATCCCGATCTGAACGGCAAGCTCGAAATAACCCAGCGCCCAGTCTTCGACGCGTTGGCGTGGCCAGCTGATATAACAATCCCGCAGCAGAGATACCAGGTCATAGGTCACGGGTCCGATAACGGCATCCTGGTAGTCCAGGATGCCCGGGTTATGCCGGGCCGACAACATCAGGTTCCTGGAATGATAGTCCCTGTGTACACACACCTGGGGCTGTTCAAGTGCGTTATCAGCAAGCTGATCAAAACTTTGTTGCAGATTCCTGTTCTCTGTCTCGTCCAGTTTCAGATCAAGATGGGTGCCAAGCAACCAGTCACTGAACAGCGACATTTCAAACAGCAGCAATTTGCGATCATAGCGTGGCAAGTCACTGTCCGGCCCACAACTCTGCAACGTCGCTAACGCACCCAGGGCGTCGCCATACATACGATCGGCATTGCTGTCGTTCAACTCGTCAAGGTACAAACGCGTACCCAGATCGGAGAGCAGCAAAAAGCCCTGCTCAAGGTCGCTGGCAAGAATTTCAGGAACATGCAGACCCAGCGCCAGCAACATCCGGCTTACCTGGATAAAGGGGCTGCAATCCTCCTTCTCCGGTGGCGCGTCCATCAAAATGTAACTCACATCCCCCTGCTGCACCCGGAAATAGCGGCGAAAACTGGCATCTGCGGATGCCGGTTCAAGCTCGGCGTCGGGCCAGTCCAACTGGCTACGGGTCCATTGCTGCAAGCAATCCAGTCGATCGGACAATATACCTGAACCTTTTTCATTGAATAGGGGTAGACACGGTGCATTATAGCGGTAATTATCGGCAAATAACCCCGGGAAGAGTCGATATGCGCTCAGGCGACACAGGCACAACTGTGCTGCCAAAGTATCTTTACGTCCAGTCGCTATATAAGGAGTGCCATCGGGGCAGTATCCGCCCTCGCAGGCAAAAACCAGGCAGAACAACAATTCAGGTCGTATGAAGAAGGAAGTCAAAACGAGCATCGATGGACTGGAAATCGGCATGTACGTTGCCCGGTTGGACAAGCCGTGGCTAAAAACTCCCTACGAGTTACAGGGCGTAAAAATCCGCAGCCACGAAGATATCGAGCGCCTGCGCAGGTATTGCAACTACGTCTATGTTGATATCGAAAAGGGTTGTTCGCCGGATCCAAGGTTCTGGGTTGTGCGAGAAGGCCTCAGAGTCTACGACACGCCGCCACGGTCGGCTGTTTCGGCGAAACCCGTTGCGACGCCCGAAGCCCACAATGAATATACCGCACTGCGCAAGACGCATTACCAGGATGTAACGCCTATTGAGGCAGAGTTCCATGTTGCGGAACAGGCGCATGAGCGCCTGCAGGAAGATTTTCATAAGGTCATGGACAGGCTGGACCGGAATAACGAGTTCGATGTGGACGCATTGAACGAGAGCATCTGCGGCGTAGTGGACAGTATTATTCGTTCGCCGGGCGCTATGACACTGGTTATCAAGCTCAGGCAGTTTGATGACAGCACCTACACACGGGCACTCGGCACCTCCGTCTGGTGCGCGACGTTTGGTCGCCATCTCGGGCTGGAGAAGCCATCGATCGAGACCCTTGCACTGGGCGGGATGCTGCTTGATGTCGGCAAGAGCGCCATACCCGTCAAACTGCTAAGAAAGCCGGGAAAGCTGACGGGTCGCGAACACAAAACACTCCGCGATCATGTCGACCAGGGCGTTCGGATGCTCTCCACGACAGCGGGGTTGTCGCTGGAGGAACGGTTGCCGATGGACGTGTTGCAAATGGTCGCAACACACCATGAAAGAGCAGATGGCAGCGGTTACCCGCAATGTCTGGGGAACGCGGCTATCCCCATTTTCGGACGTATTGCCGGCATCGTTGACAGCTTCGACGCCATGACCAACCTGCGGCTCTATTCCACGGAAGAACCCATGTCGCCACACGAGGCAATTGCCGAGCTGTATGAGCTCCGGGGCAAGCTGTTTCAGGCCGAACTGGTGGAGCAGTTCATTCAGACGGTCGGTTTATACCCGACCGGTGCTCTGGTTGAGTTATCCACCGGCGAGGTAGGCGCAGTGATCGCAGTCAACGGGCTAAGGCGGCTACGACCCTCTGTCATGTTGCTACTCGACAGTAACAAGGAACCGCTGCCGCAATTCCGTCTGGTGGATCTTTCCAGTTCGGATGAAAGTCTTTCAGTGGTCAGGGGGCTGCAGCGCGGCGCTTATGGCATTGATATGAAGGAGGTCTTCCTTTAGGTCGGGAAGGTGGCTCCCATGAAAGATTCGATAACAGGATTGTTCGATCGTCAGCAGTTCCTGCGTATCCTCAATAGTGAAGTCAACGAAGCGGGTACACACCAGATAGCGCTGGCATTGTTGCTGGTGGATATTCGCCAGTTCGGCCGTATCAACATAAAGCACGGGTATGCTGCGGGCGACAGCGTGCTGCAGGTCGTTGCCAAGGTGCTCGAACAGGTGCACCGCAAGGGTGACCAGATAGCGCGCATTGGCGATGACCAGTTCGCCCTGATCCTGCCGGGGGTCCTGAACAGCGGACACGCCGAGCTGGCTGCGCACAAGATTCATCGTTTGCTCGATGTGCCCGTGCAACTCGACCATGACACGATTCACTGTACTGCAAATATCGGCATTGCGCTGTATCCCGACCACGCTCGTGGCGCCGAAGTGCTGTTGGCCGCAGCTGACGAAGCCCTGCGCCGGGCACGGCTGTCCGACCAGCCATTTTGTGTTGCACAAGGCGTCGACGATGACGAGTACTCCGAACACTGGGATATCGAAATGGCGCTGGAAGATGCCATCCAGAAATCCGAGCTGCGCGTTTATTTCCAGCCAAAGATATCGCTTCTGACGGGCAAACCGGTTGGTGCTGAAGCGCTGGTTCGCTGGGAAAGCGCCTTCCGTGGCCTGGTGGGGCCGGACGAATTCATTCCAGTCGCGGAGTCGACGGGCTTTATCAGACCGTTGACGGAATGGATGCTGAACAGCGCGTTGCGTCTGTCGAGCGAGTGGGAGCACCCATGGGGCGAACAGGAAGTCTCGGTCAACGTCCCGACACAGATACTGGAACGTGCAGACTTCGTCGATACGGTCATGAGCGCCCGCGAACTCTGGAACTCGGAAGGCAGCCGGCTGTGTATCGAGATCCTTGAACAGTCGTTCATAGAAAATATTGAAGCGGTATTCGCTAAGCTGAAGCGGCTTCGGGACGAAGGAGTAAGGGTCTCAATCGATGATTTCGGGACCGGCTACTCCAGCCTTTCCTACTTCCGCGATATTCCGGCAGACGAGCTGAAGATCGATCGATCATTCGTGTCCGGACTGATACAGGAACGCGATAATGCCAATATCGTGGAACTGATCGTGGATCTTGCTCATCGCTTTGATCTGTCGGTGGTGGCCGAGGGCGTGGAAGATGCGAAAACATTATCCGCACTGAAGAAGATGCAGTGCGATGTGGCACAGGGTTACTTTATCGCCAGGCCGATGCCGGCGGACGAGTATCACGGCTGGCTGGCGAACTACCGCGGTATCAATGCATCCGGCGCGATCAGCGCACCCGACACAGAAAAATCAGCAGGCTGAAAAGGGCAGTCAGTAACCAATGGCATTAAGTTAAGCCTTAAATGTGCGTATTCCTGTCATTCCGGCGCAGGCCGGAATCCATACAGCCTGATTAAACAGCCTGGATCCCGGCCTGCGCCGGGATGACGGTTGTTATTTCTGCTTAACTTAGTGCCATTCCGGTCAGTAACAAGTGCTCTCCGAATATGGCCGGCCTTGCAACCTCCATGCAACCTCCATGCAACAGGAGGTTGCTGTTAGCCGGCCTTGTGCAACCTGGCAGACGCAAACTGACGAAAATCATCGGCAATCAGATAAAAACAGGGTACCACGATCAGTATCAGCGCCGTTGCGAACACCAGCCCAAAGCCCAGGCTCACCGCCATGGGTGAAAGGAAAGCCGTCTGGCCGGTAGCAAAAAAAATCAGCGGCGAAATTCCCAGGAAGGTTGTCACCGTCGTTAGCAGAATTGGGCGCACCCGTACCCGCCCTGCTTCAACCAGGGCATCAATACGGTCCCATCCCTGCTTACGCAGACGTTTGGCAAAATCCACCAGTATCAATGAATCGTTGACGACTATGCCAGTCAGTGCGAGAAATCCGATCATTGACAGAAACTGCAAGTGGTAGTCAAACAACATGTGCCCTACTACCACACCGATAAATCCAAACGGGATAGCCAGCATGACGACCAGAGGGTCCAGCAGTGACTTGAATAGAGAAGCCAGGATGAAAAAAATAATCGCCATTGCAATAATCATGGCCCGGCGCATGTCCTGCATGGAATCAGATGCCTCTTTCTTTTCTCCCAGGAACAGGAGGTGGTAACCGGGTTCCTGCCTGTCGAGGCCGCCAAACTGACGTTCGACCAGTGCGGTCACTTCCAGCGCTGTGGTTTCCCGGTCGTCCACTTCAGCCGTAACGATGGCAAGCCTTTGCCCGTCGCGCCTGCGAATGGTATTCAGGCCACGCCCGCGGGTAATGTCAGCAACGTCACCCAGATAGATGATACGACCGTCATCCAGGGTAATCGGCAGAGCTTCCAGTGAACTGTTGCGCCTGGTCCTGTCGTCATATATAACGCGCACCGGAATACGCTGGTCACCCCAGGTCACCTGCACCGCCTCCAGGCCCAGAAATCCGGTACGCACCGCGTCGGCCAGTTGCTGCTGTGTCAGACCGAGCTCGCGCCCACGCTCATTCAGGCTGTAACGGTACTCGATCTTGCCCACGTCCAGATCCTGCCTGACATCATAAACACCCGGCACCTGACGCAGGTAGTCTCGCAGTTGTCTGGCATGCTGCAATAACCGCTCGATATCATCGCCCACTACGCCGACTTCTATATCAGCACCGGCCGGCCCACCTTGCGGACGCAGTATAGAAAGCCGTTGGATACCGGTGAGCGTTTCCAGACGCGTTCTAACATCCTTTATTATGGCTTCTGTCTTGCGTTTTCTGCTTCCTTCCCAACCGAACTTCAGCATCACTACCGGCGTTATGAAGCGTTCAATAAACCCTTCCGGAGCCGGTTTCTGCAAATCAACGATAAGCTGGATATAGTTACTGCCAAAACGGAAGCGGTTGAAATCGATAAAGGTCACACCGACGTTGGTCAACATGGTATCCAGCTCGTCTTCGTCAAACGCTCCCAGCACCGCCTTTTCGATACGCTCCGCCAGCGCCTCGGTGTCTTCAAGACTGTAGGTATTCGGCGCTTCGATATTGATAAAGAACTGGCCGATATCGGCCTGACCAAATAACTGAAATGGCAGGCGTGTAACACCATATGCCACGGCGACGGACAATAGCCCGATGGACACAAGACTGACAAAATAGCGTTTGCGCAATGCACCGCGCAACAGATCCACATAACGGTGTAGCAGCGCTGCCCAGTCGATCCGTCCGACCGGCTTTTCCCTGCGATCAACACGCAACAGTTCCACCGCGTGTGAGGGTAATACGGCAAACGCTTCCCATAGCGAGCCCAATAGCGAAGCTGCCACCACTACCGGTATCACCTTGATAAACTCACCCAGCGTGCCACCAATGGAAAACATCGGCAGGAAAGCGGCAATCGTGGTGCTGGTCGACGCCAGCACCGGCCACATGACTTCACGGCTACCCACCTGTGCAGCCTGCTCCACAGGCATGCCCTGTTCCATATGCCGATAGATATTTTCGGTGACAATAATGGCATCATCAACGATAAGTCCCAGCGCTATCAGAAAGGCAAACAGGGAAATCATATTGATAGTAAATCCCAGGTAGTAAATCATCGATACGGCAACAAGGAAGGATACCGGTATCCCCATGGCGGTAATCAGCGCAATGCGGAAGTTCAGAAACAGGTACAGCGACAACAGGACCAGCGCCAGCCCTACCAGCCCGGATGACTTCACTGTATTCAGTCGGGTCTGTACATACACGGATAAATCGCTGAACAGACCCACCTGTACACTGGGCGGCAGCTCACGACGCAGTTTTTCCGCTTCCTCCCGTACCAGGCGTGACACCTCGATGGTAGAAGCATCTGCAGTTTTGGTAACCGTCATGTTGACTGAAGGGCTACCGTTGAAGCGCCCCAGGGTTTGTGCTTCCTCGAGTCGCAGGTTTACATTTGCGACCTCCCCCAGCCGTAACCGGCCACCGGCATCGTTGCGCCGGATAACAATCTGTTCCAGAAGCTGCGGGTCGGGCGCTACACCCTTGCCGCGCAGCAGTATGTCGCCTTCCCTGGATTTTAACGAGCCGCCCGGTAAATCCCGCAGGTTATCGCGTACTGCCGCAATGACCTGTTGCAGCGATACTCTGCGCGCCGCCAGCACCTGTGGATCCACTTGCACCCAGATTTCCCAGTCACGGTCACCGGCAATACCTACACCGGCAACGCCCGGTAACTGTTGCAGGCGGCGTTTTACATCGTCAGCAGTCTGATAAAGATAGGCGCGCGCAGCATTGCCATACAGGCTCAGACTGATGACCGGAAAACGGGCTTCCAGGCGGGTCAGCTCGGGCTCATCCGCCTCCTCCGGAAGATCGGTAATCTGATCCAGCCGGGTACGCAGTTCCCGCATAAACTGCTCGACGTTAGTGCCTGGTTTGAGCTTCAGAGTGACCGTGGACAGACCTTCACTGGACGTGGATGTCATAATATCCAGGTCAGGCATGCCATCGAACTCCTCCTCGATGGTGAGCGTCACCTGACGCTCTACTTCTTCCGGGGAGGCCCCTTCAAAAACCGTCGTCACACGCGCCATATCCAGCTCAACCACCGGAAACATCTCCTGCGGCATGGCATACCAGGACAGCACACCCAGTAACATGACCAGCACCAGACTCAGATTGGTAATAAGCGGATTGGCAATAGAGAAACGGATTAAAGACACGGATTATTTACCGGGCGCCCGGTGAAACAGCTTGCAGAGCTTCGACAATGACTGCCTGACCATCTGACAGCGCTGCCACGTCGCGTACGACGACCTGCTCACCGGCTTCTATACCGGCAGTAATAACCTGCTGCTGCTCCACCCGCGCGCCCAGTTGCACCTTGACCCGCTGTAAATGCGCATCCTGCACTCTGAATACGAAAGCACCACCTTCTTCCAGTAATACCGCCGTCACCGGCACCACCAGCACGTTGTTCACGGGTTGCAAAGGCAGGAGCGCGAGCGCCGCCGCACCTGCGCGCGTCTCCGCGTCCGGCATACGTAAACGGATAGCGTGGGTAAATGTCGCGGGATCCGGGTCCGGCTGCACAGCTGTTACAGTTGCCTGCCAGGAGCGGTCTGACACGATCACCGTTACCTGTTGCCCCAGTGACAGGGCGCGTGCCACGGAACCACGTACCTGGGCAAAAAAATCCAGCTGCGTGCTGACCAGCTCCAGGACCTTTTCGTTGCGGCCGGCATAGTCGCCGGCCTCCAGCAGCACCTGATTGACCCGGCCTGCAAATGGCGCCCTGAGGACCGTGCGATCCAGATTACGCTGCGCACGATCCAGCGCTGCCTTGCGGCTGGCCACCCGCTGCGGCCCGGTGATGACACTGGCGCGCAGACGTGCTTCCGCTGACTGACGCTGTGCGAGAAGCGCACTACTATCGCCAAGCCGGGTCTTGGATGCCAGCGAGCGTTCGCCAAGGCTGTTGAGCCGCGCCACCTCTTCTTCCTGCAATTTGCGGCTGCGTTCCGCGAACTTCAACAACTTGCGATCGCGCTCCAGGTTTTCCTGCGCCTGTTGCCACTCGGCCTGCGCCTGTATCATTGCATCCCGGTAGTCCTGGTCTGCAAGCGAAAACAACGCATCCCCGGCAGCCAGAGACTGACCGGGCTCAACCAGACGCTCAGCCACCGCTCCCTCTACCTCAAAACGCAACCACACGCGTCTGGCGGTCTGCAAGTGCCCTGATACATGCGCCTCGGGGAACAGATTGACCCGCACAGTAGCGCTCACCATAACCGGTGAAGGAGCCAGCGAACGCAGTACCGGCTCCTTTTCGGGCCTGATAGTCAGCAATAGCAGCGTAGCCGCTGTCAGAAGCGACAGGATCAATACCTGCCAGGATCGGGTTAAGCGCACGGTGGACCTACGAAATCATTGAATATACAGCCATTCTATGCGATTTTACGCACCAGCCGCCAGCTGCGTCAGCGCCTGTTTCACAGACGGTGGGCTCGCCGTGTGAACACATAATAACCCGTGAATATTAGACACTTATTACTACTTACCGCACTCTTCACAGCAGCCACAGAAGCCCACGCTGAAGACGTTGCGCCGCCAGATCCTGCTCCGGTCGACCCGTACGCGCCGATTTCGGCCTGGGCGGTCTGCCCGCCACAGCCGAAGCGGGATTATGACCTCAACTTTCGTGGTGACCCGGGCGAGGCACCTACGCATCTCAGTGGTGATCTGGCGGAGCGTGAAGCCGGCGGCAAGCTGATCCTGATCGGAAATGCTGAAGCCCGGCGCGGAGCACAGCGCCTGCGTGCCGAGCGCATTACTTACAGTGAAACCGACCAGGTTGCCACCGCTGAAGGCCAGGTGCGTTACGACGAGTCAACAATCGGCCTGTCCGGTTCACACGGCACGATGTGGATGGATAAAGACTACGGCGAAATGTATAACACACGCTTCTGGCTCTATGACCGTCATGGCCGCGGCAAGGCAAAGAAAGCCTGGTTGCTGGAGCCGGGTGTCACGAAATTCAGAAACGCGAGCTACACCACCTGCCCGAAAGGCAATAACAGCTGGCGGGTACGCGGCAGTAAAGTCACTCTTGATGATAATACGGGTACCGGTGTAGCGCGTAACGCGCGCCTTAGCATCAAGGGTATACCGGTCCTGTATTCGCCTTACTTTTCGTTCCCGCTGGATGATCGGCGTAAAACAGGGCTGCTTCCACCCAGTTTCGGTTCATCCGATAACTCGGGGTTCGAGCTGCGCACGCCTTTCTACCTGAATCTGGCGCCAAACTACGACGCAATGATCACGCCGCGTTACCTGGAAAAACGCGGCACCCAGCTGACTACCGATTTTCGCTACCTGCTCCCTCAGCAGGAGGGCAAGATCCGCCTGGAATACCTGCGCCAGGATGACATCACCGAAGACAATCGCAGTCGTATTACCGTGCGTGACACCACCCGATTCAGCTCCAACCTGACCACCAACATCGACTACGACCGCGTATCCGACTCGCGCTACCTGCAAGACCTGGGAGACTCCCTGAAGCTGGCCAGTGTCTCGTTCCTGAAACGTGCCGGCAAGGTTGACTACACCACCAGTTGGTGGCAGCTGAGCGTACAGGTGGACGACTACCAGACACTCGACCGGACCATCCCCCTGGGTAGTCGCCCGTACAAAAGGCTGCCCAGGACAACTTTCAATCTGGCGTCACCAATCCACCCTTTGGGCATCGAAAGCAAGCTGAAATCGGAAGCTGTTCGGTTTGATGCGGACAAACGCGTTACCGCCGACCGCATCGACCTGTGGCCGGATATCAGCCTGCCGATCCGCCGCAGTGCGTTTGAAATCACGCCGAAAACCGGTGTTCGCTACACCAGCTACAGACTGGACAGACAGGATTCTGCTATCTCCAGCAACCCAAGCCGGACCACACCTTTCGCCAGCCTGGACAGCACAGTGTACTTTGAACGCAACATAAGTATTGGGTCTGCACGCTATACCCATACGCTGGAGCCACGTCTGTTCTATCTGTACGTCCAGGGCAAAAACCAGGACGATATCCCTCTGTTCGACGCCAGTCAGCCCACTTTCAGCTATCGCGAGTTGTTCAAGGAAAACCGGTTTAATGGCGCCGATCGCATGGGCGATGCCAACCAGGCCGCACTGGCGCTCACAACCCGCCTGCTGGATCCGGATACCGGTGCCGAAAAGCTGCGCGCCTCGGTCGGGGAGCTGTTTTATTTTGCCAACCGCAACGTCACGCTCAATAACAGTCAACCACTGACGGACAGCACCTCGGATATCGCCGGCGAACTGGAAATTGCGTTATCCCGATCCTGGACCGGAAAAGCTGATCTGGTCTGGAATCGGCGCGACACGGTCACCGAGCGCGCCAATGCCCGTGTTCAATACCACCCCGGCTTTCGCAAGATCGCCAACCTGTCGTACCGCTATATCAACGGTTCCCAGAACCAGATTGATGCCTCTATATTATGGCCGTTAACACCTTCCTGGCAGGTGCTCGGCCGCTGGTACTACGATATCAGCGATTCGCAAAAACTGGAGACTCTGGCGGGCCTGGAGTACGACAGCTGTTGCTGGGGCATACGGTTTGTGACCCGGGATTTCGTAGACACTGTGAACAGGAATAACAATAAAAGTAAAATTGGTGACAGTAAAAGCAACCGGATTTTTATGGTGCAGGTTGTATTCAAGGGCCTCACCAGTTTTGGCAGCAACATAGAAACGCTGCTGCAAAATGGTATCCTAGGCTATTCAGAAAGACCGACCGAGTAAACGAAATGATGTACAAATCCCTTTTCTTTATTCTGGTTTCCGCCCTGAGCGGAAGCCAGCTTGCGGCTGCGCCACTGAGTTTTCCGATCGGGAAAAGTGAACCGCAAGCCACCGGCCGGAAACCCGTGACAGAACCATTGAACCGCATCGTCGCCTCGGTAAACGATGATGTTGTCCTCGCCAGTGAACTCAGGAAGCGCGAAGCCATGGTGACCAGCCAGCTGCAAAAGCAACAGGCGCAGCTCCCATCGAACAAAGCCCTGCGGAAACAGGTGCTTGATCGTCTGATCCTGGAAAACCTTCAATTGCAGATCGCCCATCGTAACGGTATCCGTATCGATGACGAGACGCTCAATAATAACCTCCGCAAGATGGCCAAGCAGAACCGCATGTCGCTGTCCGAGTTCCGCGAAGTGCTGAAACAGGATGGCTACGATTATGTCGCGTTTCGTGAACAGTTCCGCAACCAGATCACTATCAACCGTGTCCGCCAGCGAATGGTGGATAGTCGTATTGAAGTCAGCGAACAGGAAGTAGACAACCTGCTGGCTACCACATCGTCATTCAATGACCGGAACCGTGAGTACCACCTCGCACATATTCTGGTTTCGGTCCCGGAAGCGGCCAGCCCGGAACAGGTGCAGGCCGCGAAAGAGCGCATACAGGATATCCTGACCCGAGTGCGCGGTGGCGCAGATTTCGGGCAGACTGCCATTGCTGAATCTGATGGGCAACAAGCCCTCGAAGGCGGCGAGCTGGGCTGGCGGAAAAGCAGTCAGCTACCCTCGTTTTTTGCCGAGATTGCGGTGAAACTGAAGCCGGGTGAGGTCAGCGACCCGATTCGCAGCCCGAGCGGTTTTCATATTATCAAATTAATGGGTATACGCGGCGGCGAGCAGCGGCACGTCATCAAACAAACCCGCGCCCGGCATATTCTGTTACGCCCGGATGCCCTGCTCCCCGACAAACAGGTGCAGACCCGTATGGCCCGGTTACGTGAACGTATCGTGCAGGGTGAGGACTTTGCGGCTTTGGCACGCGCCAACTCCCAGGATCCGGGCTCCGGCAGCAAAGGTGGTGATCTTGGCTGGGTAACGCCAGGTCAGATGGTCCCGGAGTTTGAGCAGGCAATGGACCAACTGGAACCAGGGCAAACCAGTGAACCCATAAAAAGCCGCTTTGGCTGGCATCTTATCCAGGTCCAGGAGCGCCGCGAGCAGGACGATACCGAGGAACATCGCCGCAACAGTGCGCGTGAATCGATACGCCTGCGCAAAACCGAGGAAGAGCTGCAAATCTGGCTACGGCGCCTGCGTGACGAATCCTACGTCGAATATCACCTCGGCGACTCATGATCCCGGATGATTCCTCGCATTGCCATAAGTACCGGCGAGCCGGCAGGTATCGGCCCTGACCTGTGTGCGGCACTTTTCGATAACAATTTTGCAGCCGAGCTTGTTCTGGTCGGTGATCCGTTACTGCTGGAGCAACGCGCGACCGTAACCGGCCCGCAGCCGGCCCTGCCCGAGTACCAACGCGACAACAGTACACACGCCGGCGGGCTCCGTATCTTGCCCATCAGGCTCGCAACGGCAGTCACTGCCGGTCAGCTCAACAGTGCGAATGCCGGTTACGTCCTGCAGACACTTGATCGCTCGGTGCAGGGCTGCCTCGACGGAGAATTCCAGGCGCTCGTCACCGCGCCGGTGCACAAAGGCATCATCAACACTGCCGGTACGCCTTTCACCGGCCACACGGAGTATCTTGCCGAGAAAAGTGGCACCGGGCAGGTCGTGATGATGCTGGTTGCACCCGGTCTGCGGGTTGCGCTGGCGACCACTCATTTACCACTATCCGCAGTAGCAGCGTCAATCACACGGGACCGTCTGGAAGCAACGCTGCACTGCTTGCATAGAGAACTTGAGAGCCGGTTTTGTATCCCCCGGCCGCGTATACTGGTAGCGGGACTCAATCCCCACGCGGGGGAAAGCGGTTATCTGGGGCGTGAGGAAATCGACGTCATAGAGCCGGTTGTTCGCAACCTGCAACAACAGGGCATGCGGCTCACAGGCCCGTTACCGGCGGACACCCTTTTTACCCCACCGTGGCTGGACCAGGCGGATGCCGTACTGGCCATGTACCACGACCAGGGACTCCCGGTACTAAAGCACATGGGGTTCGGTCGATCCGTCAATATAACGCTGGGGCTGCCGTTCATTCGCACCTCGGTCGACCATGGCACAGCGCTGGACAAAGCCGGCAGCGGGAAGGCCGATGCCGGCAGTCTCCTGGCAGCCATCGAGCTGGCCATTGAACTGATCTGATGAAACACCAGGCCCGCAAACGCTTTGGCCAGAATTTTCTGCACGATCCGGCGATCATTCAGCGCATAGTACAGACGATTAGCCCGCAGCCCGGTCAGCGGCTGGTAGAAATCGGCCCCGGCAAAGGCGCCATTACGTTTCCCCTGCTGGCAGCCTGCAAGCACCTGGAGGTTATCGAACTGGACCGGGACCTTGTGCAGCCGCTGGCCGCCAAAGCACTGGCATTTGGCGAACTTGTCATCCATCAGCAGGATGCCTTACGCTTTGATTTTGCTGCGCTGGCCGGCGGGGAGCGACTTCGCACGGTAGGCAACCTGCCGTACAATATATCTACGCCACTGTTATTCCACCTGATCGCCCAATCAGACTCGATCCAGGATATGCACTTCATGCTACAGAAAGAAGTTGTTGACCGTATGGCCGCCGGGCCTGGAAACAGGGACTATGGGCGCCTGTCGGTTATGATCCAGTACCACTGCAAGGTGGAACCCCTGTTTCGTGTCGGACCCGGAGCATTCCAGCCTGCTCCCAGGGTCAACTCGGCCTTCGTACGCCTTACACCCTGGTCGCAGCCACGAGTCGTTGTAAAGGACGCTGCGTGTCTGGCCACAGTAGTAAGGCAAGCATTTTCCCAACGGCGCAAAACCCTGCGAAATACGCTCAAAGGCCTGCTACCGGAACAGGCGATCCGCGCTACCGGAGCAGATCCATCAGCCAGACCTGAAAACATAAGCCTTGAACAGTACGCCGCACTGGCCAACCAGTTGGCAGACAAAATATAAGGAGCAAACCCGTGCCAGTCTATTCCCACATACTGCTCGCTGTCGATTTTTCTGCGCATACCAACGCTATCGCCGAACGGGCTCTGTCCATAAGCAAGGTGTGCTCCGCCAGAATCAGCCTGGTTCACGTTGTCGAGTTCGTACAGATGGACCTGTCCAATGAACTGGTCATACCGCAGGAGCTGGAGCTGGATCAGGAGCTGTTAACGCTGGCGGACAAGCGTCTAAAAGAACTTGGCGAGAAGTACGGTATTCCTGATAGCGAATGCTTCGTCAGCCAGGGTAGCACCAGGCGGGAAATTCTGCGTGTTGCGCAGCAACACGGTGTTGATCTGATCGTTGTCGGCAGCCATGGCCGGGAGGGCATTCAGTTGTTGCTGGGATCGACCGCGAATGCGGTACTGCACGGCGCACCCTGTGATGTGCTGGCAGTTCGGGTCAGGGACTAGCGGCTGTCGCTTACCAGCGTTTTTCCAGGAACAGGTAGGTATCCAGATAGGTGTTGCTATTGCTCCGCAGGCTGCTTTCCGCGCCTTCCGGAAGGCTATATTGCAAACGCAGAGCCGGACCACGAATCCCGAACGGGCGCATCAGCTGAATTCCTTCACCCCCCTCGTCTACGCTTATTTTTGGCTTCCAGTTGCGCAGCTTTTCGGCCAGATTGATGCTCCACAGCGACTGCAGCCAGTCATCTGAGGCATGTCGCTCTGCCCGGGCATTTTCGTTGGTCATGATATTGAGGGGTTCTGCGGCCTGGGCCAGGCTGGTTGCCAGCACTCCAAAGCCCGCGAAAAAGGTAAGCAATACCAGCAGACCCGGCTTGCGATAGTGTGTTGATGTCGATTTCATATTTAAACCGCTCTTTTTTCAGCCGTGCCCGGTGAGGGATGACTTTATTATTTCTCTTTTGAAGCGGTGTAACCGTTAACCGGTTCACAATTTTAGGTCTTCCTGTCCTGGTCAGCTCCCTGTTTACGCTTCCCCAGTAAGTAGGTAGCGACAGCAGATAGTTATTCTTTAATAAACGAGGGAATTAACCGGAAAAATACTGATCAAGGCAGCAGGCATATCTGTATGCTATTGTTTATAATGGCTAAATTTGACTGTTCGCCCTGCGAGGATTGCCTATACCCGCCGCTTCAAACCCCGTATCCTTACGGTCCTGTTCGGGAGTAGCACAAATGTCTGAAGACAATTATAAAATCCAGGTCGAAGTTAAAACGCTGTACGTTGAAGAACAATCATTACCGGACCAGGATCACTACGTATTTGCCTATACCATTACCATCTACAACGATGGCAGTGTCCCGGCACGACTCCTGAACCGACACTGGGTCATCACCGATGCCAACAACAAGATACAGGAAGTCAAAGGCGTGGGTGTGGTAGGCGAACAACCCTATCTGAAACCTGGGGAACACTACCGCTATACCAGCGGCACCATGCTTGAAACGCCGGTCGGCACCATGAGCGGCAGCTACCAGATGATCGCAGATGACGGCGTGGAATTTGATGCCAATATTCCATCGTTCACCCTCTCCATGCCCCGCACCCTGCATTAATGCCGGTCTACGCCGTCGGTGATATCCAGGGCTGCTTCAATGAACTCAAAGGTCTGCTCGACCGGATAAATTTCGACCCGCGCCAGGATAAGCTGTGGCTGGCAGGCGACCTGGTCAACCGTGGTCCGGACTCACTGGAAACGCTTCGTTTCCTGCACAGGCTGAACGTGGTTACGGTACTCGGTAACCACGATCTACACCTGCTGGCCAGTGCGCATATCCCGGAATACAGAAAACATAAGGACACGCTTGAGCAGGTTATGCAAGCACCCGATGGACCCGAGCTACTGGCGTGGTTACGGCATCAACCGCTTCTCCATCATGACACAGAAACAGGCTTTACCCTGATTCACGCCGGTCTGCCTCCGCAGTGGAATCTGGACAAAGCGAGAGACTGTGCTGCCGAGGTTGAACAGGTTCTGCGCGGCAAGAACTACGTCGAGTTTTTTAAAGTCATGTACGGCAACCAGCCCGCTCAGTGGTCAGACCGGCTACAAGGCTGGGACCGTTTACGCTTTATCACCAATTGCCTGACACGGTTACGCTACTGCGATACCCATGGGCGGCTGGCACTGGAAGAGAAAGGGCCACCCGGCAGCCAGCCCAGACATTTGAAACCCTGGTTTGAATGGACGCAACGAAAAAGTCGGGACATGAATATTCTGTTTGGCCACTGGTCAACGCTGGGCGCCTATGACGAAGCCGGCATTCACTCGCTGGATACCGGCTGCCTGTGGGGCGGTACACTGACAGCCTTGCGCCTGGATCAGAATCCACCCGAGCGGATCGAGTATGACTGCCCTGCCATCCGGGAACCAGCAAAATAATAGTGCAAGAGAAAAGGTCTGAACCGCCAAGACGCAAAGATCACAAAGAAAAACCAGTTCTTTCTTTGCGTCTTGGCGGTTCAAAGAAAATTAATACGCTCCAATAGTACGAAGTCATAATCGTACTCATTGTTTTCGTCAGCCAAGTGTGGCTCGCACGCCACCTCGCGCCAGTCCTGTGGATCGATTTCCGGAAACCAAGTATCGCCCTCCACTTCGGCCTTGACCCGCGTCAGGTATAGGCGGTCGGCACGACCGAGTGTTTGTTGGTACAACCGAGCCCCGCCAATGATCATAACCTCGTCGGCCTCACCGGCAGTATCCAGCACCTGTTCGATAGAATGCACAACCCGACAACCTTCCGCCCGATATGCGGTGTCTCGCGTAACCACTATATTTTTTCGACCCGGCAGAGGTCGCCCTATCGACTCCCAGGTCTTGCGCCCCATTACTATCGGCTTGCCCATGGTCAGCGCTTTGAAGTGCTTAAGGTCTGCGGAAATACGCCAGGGCAATCGATTGTCACGACCGATGACGCGGTTCTCGGCCAACGCCGCAATAAGTGCAACCCGCATCAGACCGCAACCGGTGCCTTGATGTGTGGTTGTGGGTCGTAGTCGACCAGCTCGAAATCCTCAAACCTGAAAGCAAACAGGTCGTCTACATCGGGATTGATTTTCATAACCGGAAGACTGCGCGGCTCACGTTGCAGCTGGGTCCGGACCTGCTCCAGGTGATTGGAATACAGGTGCGCATCACCCAGCGTGTGTACAAAGTCACCGGCTTTCAGCCCGGTGACCTGTGCCATCATCAGCGTCAACAACGCATAGGACGCAATATTGAACGGCACACCCAAAAAGATATCCGCACTGCGCTGATACAGCTGACAGGACAGCCGACCTTGCGCCACATAGAATTGAAAAAAGGCGTGGCAGGGCGGCAGAGCCATGTTCCTGATTTCACCAACATTCCAGGCGCTGACGATAATGCGGCGCGAGTCCGGGTTGTTCCTGATCTGGTCCAGCACCTGGCTGATCTGGTCGATATGCTCACCATTGGCGGCCGGCCACGAACGCCATTGATACCCATACACCGGCCCGAGATCACCGTTGTCGTCGGCCCACTCATCCCAGATACGGACACCGTTGTCGCGCAGATACCCGATATTGGTATCACCCTTAAGAAACCAGAGCAGCTCATGAATGATGGAACGCAAATGTACTTTCTTGGTCGTCAGCGCAGGAAAACCGGTGCCCAGGTCAAAACGCATCTGGTAACCGAATACACTCAGGGTTCCTGTGCCGGTACGGTCTTCCTTGCGCACACCCTTATCCAGCACATGCTGCATCAGATCCAGGTACTGCTTCACGTTTTACCTCGTTTGGAATACGCCAATACCAGCAGAAATATTCCGAACAGGATCATGGGAAACGATAACAGGTGCCCCATGGTTACCCAGTCCAGTGCAATGAACCCCAGCTGCGCATCTGGTTCACGCACGAATTCCACCGCAAAACGGAACACACCATAGAACAGCATAAACATGCCGGACACCGCACGAAACGGTCTGGGTCTGGACGAATACAGCCACAGGATGACAAACAACACCAGGCCTTCCAGCAAGGCTTCGTAGAGCATGGAGGGATGCCTCGGCTGAGCATCCACAAAGGGGAACACCATACCCCAGGGCAAATCAGTCGGCCGTCCCCACAGTTCGCCATTGATGAAATTGCCGATGCGGCCGGCACCCAGCCCGATCGGTACAAACGGCGCCATGAAGTCGGTTACCTGGAAAAAGCTACGTCTGGTTTTTCGCCCAAACAGCCACATCGCCACAAATACACCCAGCATACCGCCGTGAAAAGACATGCCTCCCTGCCAGATGCGGAACAGCATCAGCGGGTCATCCAGAAACATGGAGAAATTATAGAAAATAACGTAACCGATGCGACCACCGAGAATGACACCCAGCGCACCATAAAAGAGGAGATCGCTGACCTCTTCCACCTTCCAGCCGGAATCCGGTTTACGTGCACGCACGCTCCCCAGCCACCAGACTGCAATAAACCCGATCAGGTACATCAAGCCGTACCAGTGGATAGCTACCGGCCCCAGGGATATGGCTACTGGATTGATATCAGGATAGGTCAACATACTTTATAACTTCCAAACTAATGCTTAAGCCGGTAACACACGGCAGAACAGTGCCTTCAGATAATCCGTTTCCGGTATCGCCGGATGCACCGGGTGATCCGGCGCCTGGTGTCCGCGCTCCAGGATTTGCAGGCTGCGATCCAGGTGTCGTGACGACTGCAACAGGATCTTCCGGAACTGTGATTCTGACAATTGCTGAGAGCAGGATGCGGTTACCAGTATGCCGTCTTTGCGTAACACCTGCATACCCAGCTGATTCAGGCGGTGATAAGCCTGCTCTCCAGCCTTCGCATCCTTTTTGCGTTTAATAAAAGCCGGCGGGTCCAGTATGACGACATCAAATTTTTCCTGGTTGGCGCGCAACTGACCCAGCGCCTCAAAGGCATCGCCTTGCAGGGTGGCAACAGTATCCGCCAGACGATTACTCGCGGCGTTAGCCTGTATCCTGTCAATTGCGGATTCCGATGCATCAACACAGAGTACCTCGCTGGCACCGGCTGCTGCCGCCTGCAAACCCCAGGCACCCACATAACTGAATACGTCCAGCACCCGTTTCCCCGATACATAGTTCCCAAGCCGGGCACGATTCATACGCTGATCGTAAAACCAGCCGGTTTTCTGCCCCTGCTGGAGGGATACCGAAAATGACAGGCCCTGTTCTTCGACGATCGCCTGTTCCGGCACACTGCCGATGTCTTCCCGGTAGGATTCCAGCCCCTCCAGCTTGCGTATCGCACTGTCTGCACGCAGCACAATACCTTCCGGGTGAACCACCTTGTCCAGCGCCTCCAGCACCTGCTCTTTTACAGCCTCCATACCCGCCGTGGTGATTTGAACCACACAGATAGCGTTATAACGGTCAATCACCAGCCCGGGTAACTGATCGGTCTCGCCGTAGACCAGGCGGTAATACGGCTTGTCGAATAAACGTTCACGCAGCGACAGCGCCACTTTCAAACGGTGTACCAGCAAGGAGCGGTCCAGCACATACTGCGGGTCCCTGCTCACCAGGCGTGCGCTGATGAGTGAGTTGGGATTAACGTAGGCGTTGCCCAGACTCTTGCCGTTATGCGCCAGCAACTGCACCTGCTGTCCGGGCTCGAATGCCTTCAGGGGTGTGGCTACGGTATCCACCTCATTGCTGTACACCCAAAGATGTCCGGCACGAATACGCCGTTCTTCGTTTTTCTTTAAACGTAGTGGGGCCAACGGCGCTGGAGCAAGAACAGTATTCATGATTATCGGTCAATAAAATGAAGGGGCGAAGCTTACCCGCTCCCCGCCAACGCGTCGAGCCGGTCGGGGTCCCGAAGTAACCGTAGTGCCGGCCAGAGCACCAGGCTGCCGCCCCGATAAGGCTGTACTTGTACGGAATCCGGCACATCCGGACGGGTAGTCCGGTAGTTCACCAGCAGATAACCCTCCGGGTTGGCCTCCAGCCAGCTATATACCTGTTCACTCCCGCCGAGAGGCTCAATACGCGTTTGCAAACGGCCCAGGAAATGAAACTGCCCATGGTACTTGCCCAGCCAGGCCAGCGGCCGGCCGCTTTCCTGCAACCCGTGCAAGGTCTGGCTCATCGGTCTGAGGTCGTACTCCGCCGCCAGCCGGGGCACCAGCGCGAGGTAGAGCGTCGCTGTCCACACTACAATGGCCAGACTGGTGACGCGTACCGCTGTGCCCGGTTTCAGATCCAGGCGAAACAGCACTACGCCCAGGACCAGCAATACCACACCCCACACCGGCTGCACCTGCGACAACCAGTCCGGTCCCGTCGGCAACCAGGGCAGCGCAACCAGCACCAGCCCGCTGACAAACAGGAACACACCGATAAATCCGAGGCGGCAAACACCGGCATCCTTATCCAGGGCGCCCAGCCAGCGCGCAAATATCAAGGCTATCAAGGGAAACAGGGGCAGCAGGTACTTCCCCTGCTTACCGCTGATCACACTGAAAATCACAAACGCCGGCACAATCACCGCCAGACAGAAACGTACCCCGGTATCGTTCAACCCTGCGCGTCGCGCAGCCTTCCACAGCTGCGGCCACAGCACCCACGGCAACCACATCAGGGGCAGCCACAGCACATAACTCCACCAGGAGTTACGGTGCGCGAACGAACTCACCACGCGCCCTGCTGACTGCCCCCAGAAAATAGCCTGCCGGTAGGCATCGCCACCCGCCATGCCGGCGGGGACCGCCCACAACAGCGCGATAGCGGCACCGAGTAACAGTGCCGACAAACCACCCAGGTACCAGGCCAGCCAGCTAACCGGCGCCCTGTCTGCCGTCCACCAGGGCGCGAACAGGATGGCCGGCAGCACCGGTATCAGGATCACCGGCCCTTTGCTGAGTATGCCAAACCCTATCCCGAGACTGACCAGCAACCAGCCACGCAGCGGTGTGTGCACCGCTTCCAGAACACCGCGCCAGGCCAACAGTGCTGCCAGCACCAGCAACAGATCAAACTGAATCAGCGTAAAGAAGTTAAGCCAGAACACACCACCGAGCAGCAACCAGGGAACCAGCGGCCGAATCACCGCAGCCCGATCCGGCCATAAGCGCCTGGCCAGCCCCGCAGACCACCACAGCGCAACAATACTGAGTAGCAGCGGAATTAATCGTGCGGCGAATTCCGAAACCCCCACCACTGCCCAGACCGCCTGTATCAACCAGAACAACAACGGTGGCTTGTGGCTGTAGGGTGCACCGTTCAGGTACGGCACCAGGAAGTCACCGCGCGACCACATTTCCCAGGCAACACTGAGATAGCGGGTTTCATCGACGGGCAATAGCGGCCGTAACCAGAGTTGCAGAGCCGCCAGACCAGCAATACTGGCGAGCAAACTCACCCAGCCAGTGCGTGCACCCTCTATAGAAGGTCTGATCAATTCGTCATCCCGGCCAACTCTCGTCATTCCGGCCAACTCTCGTCATTCCGGCGCAGGCCGGAATCCAGTGCGTTGAATTTCCTGGATTCCGGCCTGCGCCGGAATGACAACAGACGAATTGATCAGGACGCTCACTCGGCCTGTGCCAGCTGATGGCGTTCCTTGTGTATAAAATAGAGGTTGCGCGTGTAGATCAGCACACCCAGCGACTGGCCGAGTATAAATACCGGGTCACCGATATGCAGCGCATAGGTAAACAGTGTGGCACCGCCCGCCAGACTGAAATACCAGAAGGCAACGGGAATCAGGGAACGCTTGCGGCGTTCGCTGTAGACCCACTGCACCAGAAAACGCGCCGAAAACAGCGCCTGACCAGCAAAGCCGATGGCCAGCCAGCCCCAGGGTTGATCAGGCATCAGCGTTCCTCCCTGAGCGGCACACTGCAAGGCCTGTGTTGCAGCCAGTAAACGCCCAGTGCATCCGCCAGCCTGGACCACAAACCATCATGCCCGGCCAGCTGTCCGGTACGTCGCCGCTGCAACCACATGACGCCGGCCATATCCACCAACCCGACCCATAAGCGGTTTCGTACACCATATTTCGATTCTCCGATTTGCCGTGCGCGATGCTGTACCGGCACAGAAATGACACGCACACCCTCGCGCTGCATCAAAGCCGGCAGGAAGCGGTGCATATGATCAAATGCCGGCAAGGATAAAAACAGATCACGCGAGAACAACTTCAGGCCACAGCCGGTGTCCGGCGTGCCGTCTTTCAGCAAACGGCTGCGTACCGCATTGGCAATACGCGATG
>CAJXFW010000015.1 GCA_913053655.1 uncultured Thiogranum sp.
GCCCTGGGTGATCAGTTCACCCACCAGTTCAGTGAACACAGACCGGACTGACAGGTGTCCCTCGCCCGTAGTCGGAGCCAGGCGCAGAATATCGGTGTTTTTACGAGCCAGACCATTGTCGTCGATGACCACGCTTGGAACGGAGCCATCCAGCCGTACGCCGGTATTTGACGAACCCAGTGCCACATAGGGCGCCGTGAGATTAACCTGTGCCGAATCGGTCCGAAGCACCGCAGCATCGAGCACGATACTGCGATCCAGGCGCAGATCCAGATTATTCTCAAATAAAATCACGGGTAGCGATCCCGGTGTATCCGGCACCGGGTTGCCGCTGGCGGCAGTGCCATCAGCGGCGCTGCGAACTGACACCTTCAGCGCATCGAAGCCGCCCGTTTTGATCTGTTCAACGGGCACAAAAGCATGCGCCAGCAGGGTGTCGTCAACCGCGGCATCGCGATCGGGCAGCTCACCTTCGAAATCGGCGAATACAGCAATGTGTGGGCCACGTGGATAAGGGTCACTGCTAAATTCACTTCCCGGTACAATAACCTTCGATCCACGCGTGGAGGGATCCAGGCTGATCGTCAGCTCACCACCGAAGCTGGTCGCGCTGCCAGGCAGGCCACTCAGCGTACCGCTGTAGACCACCGCCTCTGCCGCAGACAGCGCTATTTGGCCAGCGTGACCGGAAACCAATCGGCTACCACCGATCCCGTTGGTTCCAATGCTGAGCGTATCGGCCACACCGTCAACACGGATCAGCGCCGTGGGCGCACCGATAATCGAGCCCTTGTCAGCCCGAAGCGTAATGCGCCCACCGTCCAGCACCTCCCCCAGGCGCAGGCCAAGATTATTAACCGGGTTAACGCGAACGGCACCCGTTGCTGTCAGCTGTGCATTCGGACCCAGCCAGATTTTCTGCTCCGGTCTAAATTGCCCGCCGCGGTCATCAATGACCAGGTCAATAGCGCCTGCCGGCGCGTCGATGCTGCCGTCAAACAGGAGGCTGGTGTCCGAGGTCAGCGACACTTCGGCACCCGGCTCCGCACTAATCCGTGCCCCCGAATCGACGGTCAGATCACTCGAGACCCGACCGATATCCACCCGATCCCGGGTTGACTCGAGGGCCAAATTAGCAGCCCGGCGGTCAAATGCCGGGAGATATTCGCCACGGCTGAATACGCTCACGAGATCGCCGCCGGGTACCAGCTCGAGGGGATGGCCGTTACTTACGGTACCGACCGCGTTAGGCGCACCAGCCTTGATCAAATTACCCAGTACTGCGGTGTCCGGCATCAGGTTCGCCTGCCTCAAGGTCACTTCGGCGTTTTCGGCAATCTCAAACCCACCACGCGTACTGGTCAAGCGGAAGTTTTCAAAACCGCCCAGACGGAACGTGTCTGCATTGACGGTGAAAATATTGGGCGCCAGGGCATCGTCCACTGGCGGCGGCAACAGGTCGAACTGTCGACCCAACAACCGGGTTTGCATTGCTCCGGTCTCGGCATCGGCCAGAATGCGAATACGCTCGGTGCTCAGGTCCAGTGTGCCGCCCTGAACAAAACCAAAGCCACGCAGTTCACCCTCGACCTCGAGGCGGGGCGTCTGTCCACCGTCGGACAGCACGCCGCTACCCAGAGTAATCGTGCCGCCGCGGCCTGCGGAGAACGCACCATCAACACCAAGATAAGCGCCACCGCCGACGTCAAGTAATCCGTTATCGCTTACCCGCAGGTTACCGTCGGACACGATGCTGATGCTACCGCCATCAAGGGCAATGACACCGGTAGCCGGTCCGGGATTGACGACGGTACTGTCGTTCACCCATCGGCCGGCCACATCTATGGCAGCGTCCACATCGACATCCGCGCTGCCAGCGATCGGTTGGATAACGCCAACGCTGTTGTTACCGGTAACCGTAACCGAGCCCGAGGGAACCGATATGTCTGCCCGTACATCGACATCGCGTCCGGTCAACGCCAGCCGGCCACCGGCCGGCAGGGTCAGTGGCTCGGCGACAACAAGCCGGCCGGCATTACTGACAGCGAGGCGAGAGATGCCATTACCCGTAAAAAGGTCCGTATTTAAAACGAGCTGCGGTGTCGGCGATTGAGGATCACCGGCACCACCCAGTAGCAGTTCCGGCTCCCCGGCCTGAAGCAGATCGAACCTCAACTCACCCCCGAGCGCCTGTTGTCGGGCGTTACGGGCAAAATTGAAAGTATCACCCGGCAGGGGCGCCGGCAGCAGACGCTGAAGCCGGCCGGCGACCGTATCAGCCCGCAATTGTCCGCGATAATCCAGATCGCGACTCTGCAAAATCAGGCTACCCGCATCTTTGCCTTCGACATAACCGGACTCGAAACGGTCGACGGTGGTTTCGAACCGCTCAACCACACCCCATTTTTTGTGCACAATTTCGAGCGAACCCAGCACCCCCACATAGGCACGATCCGGATCCGCGTCGGCAATGTCCACTACCTGTCCGTCCGCAGTCACCAGCCGGCTCGTTGCTATCGTGTCGCCCGTGTAGGTCACCTGTCCACCACGAATATCCACGGCGGCGCCATCTGCAACACTTATGGTACCTTCGGAACGGATATTAACCGTGCCACCCGCGGAGAGGCGCTCATTGACACCGCGCTGCAGACCGGCGACCGCGCCGCCAATGTTAAGAAAATCGGAGCCTTCACGCACATCGACAAGCAGGGTCTTGCCGCGTACAGGTCCGTCACGCTGTACCGGCGCATCGGCGAGTTCGTTGCCGCGCGCCTCGACTTCGATAATATTTCTTGCTACCGATACTTCGGTGGTGCGGTCACCGGCGACGTCAACGACTGCATTACCGCTAATAACAACCTCACTTGCTCCCTGTCCCGAATCATCGGCAAACAACGCACCGACGTCGTTAGGGTTCGCTCTGGCAATAATATCAATCTGACCACCGGTTGCAGTTACCCGGCTGTTATCGCCAATCTCAACGCGGCCACCCGCCAGGCGTATCGCCGATTGTGGTTGAGTCTGGACGTCCGGTGCAAGTGCACCGTCGGTCGATGGGATGACTTCAGTTACGCTATCAGCACCAAGACCAAGCTCGCCACCGCGTGTAGCTTGTGACTGCCGGATTACTGAACCGTCGGCGCCTACCCGCTGAAGGAAACTCTGACTACCGTTCATGTCCTGGGCCACAAGCCGGATCGAGCCGTCCAGTGACACACTTGTGGTGGCCCGAACCAGACCTTCCTGATTAACCGCCATCCCGATGATCGACACATTACCGCGCTCGCTGATCACCTTGCCCAGATTAGTGACATCACCCCCGGTGCTGACTTCCACCAACAACCCGCGCAAACCGCTGTCGGCGTCGGGCGAAGAAATGAATACCTTGTCGGTTGCCGCAGCCAGCACCACCTGGCCTTCTTCCGACTCGATCATACCGGCATTGGTAATCCGGTTGGCGAAGACCATGATGCGGCCGCCTTTTTCGGATTTCAGTTCGGCGCCGAGTTCGATGACGATATCACCGACGACTTCGCCTTGACTGTCGAAAGCCGCCAGGGCCTCGGGGTTACTATCGATAGCGCGAACAAACCCGATCTCTTCAAAAACCCGGTCGTCTATGTTCAGGGTTGAAGCCACCAGGCTGTGGGTATTCACGCGGGCATTTTTGCCGAACACGATGCCGTTCTGATTGATCAGGAAAACCCGGCCATTCGCCGTCAGGCGGCCATCAATAATACTGGGCACGTCGACATCGCCGAACACGCGGTTGAGCGCAATAGAGGACGACCCCGGCTGGATAAACTCGACTTCACTGTTGGCGTCTATATCAAAGTTTTTCCAATGCAGGACAGCGCGCTCTGCAAACTGATTGATCTCCAGGGTTCGAATCCCCGAAGGCTTTATGTAGGGCTGACCAGGAATATTGGCGCCCTGGAAACGGACCACCTGCCCGGTCTGCGTCCTCAGTACGTTGGGTAAACCCTTGAGTTCGGCGGCCATCCCGTTCGCCATAAAACCGACACCAGCCACCACCAACGCCGTCAGACCGGCACGAGCACAGGCCGCCAGCCCCTTCGTTCGTAATCCCTTTAGAAACAGAAAACCCCTTTGCTCGGGGCGACCATAATCAGCAGCTGTGCACATTGAATTTATAACCTTAACCACAAGAGCCAGGCGGACCTTATGCGAGATCCGCCCGGCAATTCCTTCCCTGATCTGACGAGTGGCTCTGCAAATACAGAGCCACCCGATATACCAGATCTTTAGTTGGCCAGTGTCAGCGCTTGGCAGCTGTCAGCTACCGATTGACCATTCACCACAGCCGTACGCGAGAACGGGGTAGTGGGCAGGACCGGGTTGAAAGCACCGAGCAGAGCCGCAGCGGCAGACGGTACCATCGATCCGCCACCCCACGTATCCGCAGCATTCCCGGTAGGATTGACGACGAAACCAGTGTTAACCACACCGATAACAGCCGCGTCCGGAGAGTTCCAGACCTGGAAGAAAGCCTCCGCCGTGTCTCTCTGTGGCCCGGTGGCTGCAACTGTACGCAGCGCACCCGTGCGCAGATCCGGCTTGCCGGCACTATTAAGGCGATACTGATAGCTCAGGTAATAAACGTCTCCATAGTCACCTGTCCAGGCATTTTTGAGCGTCGGCGCGACACCATCGACCTTAACAAAGCGATAAGAGCGTGTCAGACTGGTGTTACGCTCCAGGGAGTTGTAACCCATAGCGAAGGCAGTCAGCCCCACTGGAACAGCATCGGAGTCCTTGCCACCTGAAGTTCCAGCGTCACCGTCGAAGCCGCCACCGTCACCCAGAGCGTCCAGGCAGTCATCCATATCCGAGGAACCCTTGTTCTCGTAAATGGCGGCAGCGTCCAGGAAGCTCAGCGGAGTCGGACTGGTAGTACCCGTCGAGAAGGCGTTATCGGCACAATTCGTGTTCAAGTAATGCGCAGAGAACTGAGCATGAGTACCGGAACCGGAACGGCGGCGGCAGAAACGAACGCGGTCTTCTTCGGTGGATACACTGCCCGAATTATCCAGATCAACGTTCAATGCCAAGCCGTAAACCTTGGTATTACTCCACTTGGTCAGATCGCCGTTGGCGACGGAAGACACCAGACCGGACGGAACGCTCGGCATACAGGCCACCGTGTCACGCCAGACGTCACGCGTAGCGGGATTGGTACCACCGGCACCCAAAGTACCTAGGCAATCAGGTAGCATACCAGCGCCTTTCTGGTCGTCCTGCAGTTCGTCATACATGGGAATGGTCACGGCCACACCAAAAACGACACCAGGGCCAGTTTTAACGACCAGAGTCGACAACCCGGCAAAAGGCTTGGCCGGGGCATTCGGCACACCGGCAGGTTCAGGACCTGCATCCTGCGCCAGTGTACCCTTAAACATCTTGGGTTCAACATCGGAAATACCGGCGTCAGGCGTCTGCACACCTAACGGTGCAGCCGGACATTCGTACAGGTCAAACAGGTTACCACCGACAGCGGTCCACTTTTTGTCCGCGCGTGCGCTGTTGATTTTATTACAGGCTGCTGGAGAGGCGTCGAGGTAGGACGCGGAGCTGACATCCACGCCATTTACGGGGTCATCGACCGGCGCTACACCCGTGGCAGAGCCACCGTTGAACTTGTAGAAAGCGATGTCCTTGGTGTTTAAATTGGTATTAGCAAAACCGCCAAGCGTCGTACAATGAACGACAACCTGATCACCGTTCTCCAAAATTGGCGTTTGGGCATTCGGATCGCCCCCACCCGGTAGGCTCAGGCCACCGTTTGCAATTTTGTCTACATACACCTGGATGTTGGAACTGCAGAAACGGGAAATGATATCTGCACCAAACGAGTTCTGAACGGCGGTTGCACCACCTATATAGATCTCGTGAGCGGCACCCAGGGCTGCGGCATTTACATTACCGGTCAGCGCCAGAGAAACCCCGACTGCTACCAGTGAAATTTGATTACGCATTACTTTAATCTCCTATTAATTAATAATTTCCAATCAGCTAAGGCTGATTCAGGCTTTGCGGCGACGAGCGACACCCACCAGACCAACTATGCCGGAACCGAACAACCAAACAGCAGCCGGCACTGGAACAGCCGTCAATGAGATTGAACCGTCGGTACCCACGAAGAAGTTACCGAGCGTCTTCTCGAGCAGGGAGGTGGTACCGACACCGTTCCAGGTCATCAATGCAGACTGACCACCCAGTACATGATCGGCAGTGGCAGTGAACACGTCGTAGGAGTCGTCATTTAAAACGATAGTATTGTCGGCATTCAGCTTGGGATTGATGCTTTCAGCGAAGTTCGTCCACTTCTGCGTAACCTGGTTTAATATATTGAAGTCATTCCGGGAAACCGAACCCGGACCCGGTGTGCCATCAGTCGTGGAAACATAACCACGCCTAATGAAACCGGGGTCTAACTGGCCGGCCCCTGCGAGGTAGAAAAATTCATCGGCTATACCGTTGACGGAACCCGCATTATTGAATACGCCAGCGATGGCCGCCTTGGATGCAGCCCCACCAACATAGGTACCATCCAACACACCGTTGTCGTTGATATCATCCGTCACCTGGTTCAGGGTAAAGCCGGCAGGCACGGTGGCTGATTCCACGTTCACAAAGCCGCCAACGACGTTGAGCGTAGGATCCCACTGGAAACGTCCGACGTTAACAAAGACATCAGCGTTGTAGTCCGGCGAAAACGTACCATCCAACAATCTTGCCTGAGCGCTGTAAGGTAGTGTACAAACCACAGCCGCTGCTGCGATCTTCATGCATTTAGCCAATTTCATAATAGAATCTCCATAAAGATTTATAAACAAGTTATCGATCCAGCCCGGTTTTCACCCACCCCAGACACCTTGTCTCAAAGGGCTACATGCCTCGCGGGTATAAGCTTTATGCTACCGGACAACTCCTCTAAGGCATGCTACACGCCGCATAGTCCGCCAAAAGCATTACCACGTCCTTACAGGACCGTGATTGTTTAGTGACATCCTATCTATTCATTTAGCGTCGACGAGATAGCCTGATGCCTGTTTGTGACACAGTGATTACAATGAAATGAAGTTACATCCCGATAATTAAATTAAAGCCGCCATGCGCGCGTATACGGACGTAAACGCGCGCATGGAAGAGGGCACTTCAGGCGTACAACACTTGTTTGCTCTTGGTTGGCGAAGTCAGCAGCGCGTTAAAAACCCGAGCGAAAAAAGAAATCAACCCGCGCATCGCCTTTATCGACCGCATCAGTCGATGCGAGCGGCCACGCTATATCGACCGCCACCTCTAGAGCCTTGGACCAGGATAGTCTCAGGCCGGCACCGGCAGAATAGATCTCCTCCTGACTTTCGGTACCGGGCAACGCGTCACGAACCTTGATGAAGGCGCCATCGACAAACACAAGCGTGTGCAAGTCCGTGAAGCCTTGTTTTTTCAGTACGGCATGGGTAGGTCCGTGCAGCTCTAAAGACGCCTGCAATCCGTCATCACCGAGCAGTTCAGATTGGTTATAACCTCTAACCGACTCGAAACCGCCCGCGGAAAACTGCTCGTTACTGATCAGAGGAGCGCCGGCCAGTTGCCCCTGTACGAGACCGCGTAGAAGCATGCCCTTCCAAAGCCACAAGTCCTGCTTCAGATTCATAGTGATATAAGCAAAATTAGGGGTGGCCCCGAAACGCTTATCGTCGAACTCACGTCGGCTGTTGCCGAGCCCCCGTGGTGCAAAGTGTGCCGCTACCGAATAATTGCTTAAAGTAGACTCGCCCACCAGTGTGCCGCCATACTCCAGCGAGAACACCGAATAATCTATCGGTGTATCCAGAGTATCTGCGCCAATAAGCACTGTGCTTTCGTTAAAATCCTTCCAGTCAGCGCCAAGCGTCATGGAGTGATAGTAATTTTGTGTCGCCGCAAACGGCATCACCCAGCGCGTGCCCAGAATAGTGCCTTTACCAATAACATTCAGCGCACCCGCTGACGCGACATTACTGTTTGAATCGGAACGAATGGCATAAAGCGCCAGACGATTATTACCCCTTCCGACGGGCATTACATAAGTACCGGCCAAAACACTGACTTCGTCAAGTACTTCCGGCGACAACTGGTACATCAAAGACATGCTGTGCAGGCGCTGCCACAGATTATCGTAGCGCAGATTCACCACCAGGCGCGAACGGGAGGTCCCATCGCTACTGTGATTATTCAGCTCGACATCACCGTGCAGCGGCAACTCGTCCTTGACTCGTAATTCAACCTCGACGGTGCCGGGTGTCCGACCCGGCCGAAACACAGGTGTGACCTGGCGGTCACTGTTGGCCTGGTTCAGCGCCTGCAGTTGCTCCTGCACTGCGGGCAGATACGGAACCACACCCTCGGCGAGCGCCGGCACGCTTTTTCGGATCTGACCCAGCGAAAAGTAGCGCGAACCTGAAATCCGCGTGCGCCCTATACTCCCCTGAACAACCTCCAGTCTTACGATGCCGTCGGAGACGTCCTGTTCCGGAAGGTCGACAATAACAGTGGGGAAACCAACGTCCGCATATAAGGTTTCCAGGGCCACCCTTGCGGCTTCGACGTCCTCTATGGTGCGGGCCGGCCCCAGGAAGGAATAGACTGTTCGCTCAACCAACGTCTGGTCCAGGATGCTATTCCCACTGATTCTGTACTCCCAAACATTGAAGGTTAGTTGCTCTTGTTCAGATGTTTCTTCAACCGCCTTATTTGCTGTTGTCACCGCAGACGATCGATCTTCCTGAGCCGCCACCTGAGTGGCCGCCATCAGCAGAACCCCGACGAAAAAAAACACGCTTGGAATTGTCATTTACCCTGCTGACTATGTTGTTTATAGATATCTGATTAACATCAAGAATCGCCATATGTAGCAGTCTGGCGAACCCGGCTACCAAACGCGTGATTATGAATTGAAATTGTTACGATTGAATGACGACCACTCGGGCCGTAAGCTTGACAAAACCACACTGATCAGACTTTATTACCTCAAAACTACGGCCTCCCGAAAACTGTGAAATCCCCGGAAGCTTTGGGTGGCGCTGGCCAAATATTACTTCAGAAACGCCGGCTGGTGTTCTCTCATTGACGCAAAATCCGGAGTGTCCGCTTCGCTACAGCGGCAACCTGGCTATCTTCGTATTCACAAAGACCCCGGGCTTTCCGAGCCCGTCTCACGACGAGGGTGGCGTTATACGCTGTCGGACACTCCGGCTGACATTGGCCTGATCCCCACCAGGCCCTTAGGGCACTTGCGCCCCTTAACTGTGTGGTGGCTGTTACGGTATCCAGCCCAGGTGACAGAGGCATGAAGGCTGGATGAATGATTTATGTCGGCACTCTGCAAACCGCCGGCCGTTCACATTGCCGTAACGCATTCATAGTACTTTCGTGTATCCATGCTGAAGGCAAACACCAGGAGATTATCATGATTCGCGTGTTTATCGGTTTTGACCCCGGACAAACAGTTGCTTTCCATGTGCTTTCGCATAGCATTCTGTCTCGCTCGAGCATTCCTGTTTCCATTACGCCGGTATCGCTTGCCCATCTGGATACCCTATACGGGCGATCATGCGACCCGAAGCCGTCAACCGACTTTTCGTTCAGCCGCTTTCTTACACCCTACCTTTCCGATTATACCGGCTGGTCGATATTTTTAGGTTGCAATATGCTGATGCTTGACGATATCGCCAAACTTTGGGCATTGCGCGATGAATATTACGCAGTTCAGGTAATCAAGCACAACCTTATTACTGAAGAGACGAACAAATACCAGCGTATTCCGCAGTCGGCTTATGCAAGGCAATACTGGTCCAGTGTGATGTTGCTGAACAACGCCCGTTGCACGGCATTAACCCCGGAGTACGTGAACCAGGCAAGCGGACTTGACCTTCACCGGCTTGGCTGGTTACCACACGATGGATTGATCGGGCCATTGCCGTGCCGCTGGAATCACCTGGTAGGATATGATCAGCCGCGGGAGAATACCTCGTTGGTTCACTATACGATCGGCGGACCTTATTTCGAGGAGAGCAAATGTTGCGAGTACAGCCAGCAATGGTTTGACGAACTGGACTGTATGCTGTTCGGCGAACAGCCGGAGGGACCGCTATCCATGCCTTTCGCCATGGAAGGCTAGACAGATAAGCCCGAGTTTCCTGGATTGAAACGCGAGCACCAAAAACAGCTTTGTATCACCATCAGGTGGACGCCGGCGTACAAGCGGCATCGGGTTAAAACCATGGCCTGAGGCTCGTAAACATTCAATATCCGGTACGCATATATCCTTATGCGTTTCAGCAAGACCCCACCACCCCGTTTTCTCTTTAATCAAAATATCAGTGCCGAATGGCACTAAGTTAAGCCGAAATAGCCTCCGTCATCCCGGCGCAGGCCGGGATCCAGGCTGTTTAATCAGGCCGTATAGATTCCGGCATTCGCCGGAATGACGGGAGTACGTGCATTTAAGGCTTAACTTAGTGCCATTCATATCAGTGCCTTAATTTGCATCTTGCATAACGCAGTTCGTTAGTACCTCTGCGGGAATAAACCTCACCCGCTGTCTCCCTTTCCAGCTATTTATCAAATACCGGCATCGACCAGGTACGCATCCGGATTGTTACGGATAAATGACGAACAATGGACCGGTAACCGCTCAGTCATGCTGTAACACTTATATATCCAGTAGCGCCGGGAAGTGCCTGTAGAACGACATATCCGCCTCCTGGATGAGGACATCCGTAGCCCGATCATCATCGTTTACGACCATACATAGTCGATAAATACCGCACAGTCGTAACATAAACATCTCATATTCGTAACATATCTGAAGCAGTTTCGTAATGGTTATGAAAAACAATTGCGTCATAGTACGCACACGACGGACAAGATTATTTCTTTAGCGCCGTTTGAACAAAACCAGGTCAGGGAGATTCTATGGACAACCAGAAACAGTGCGTATCGGTAAGACTTTCTACCAGTGACATAAGGAAGATCAAATATATCGCGGGCCGCCTGAGCGTCAGCGACTCTGACATCATCCGCTTCGGTATCAAGGGCATGCTTTCAAAACTGCGTCCATTGAGCTACGAAAATTCCACCGGCAACCAGCTGCTTCCTGTGTTCCTTGAACACAGTAACGATCTTACCCGGCACTTTGACTTTGATGCAGAACGCCTCGAACAAATTATCAATAAGGGGGCTGGCGCTGACCAGTGCATCGATATTGCCGACATAGAGCTACTGGCTATGCACACCGTATTTCCTAACTACATGAAAACCCAACTGGAAAAGCTTCTTGACCGTTCAATCAAAGAGGAGGAATTGATGCCGCGACTGCGCGAATACATGTATACAAAATACGGGAGACAACACTCGCAACAAAGGTCAGAAGCTGAACTCGTCTGACGCCACCGTTATTCAACTTATAAACACGAGGAGATAAAAAATGAAACAATCTATCAACAGTCTTGCAAGCTCACTTGGTATGGCACTGATGCTCGTATGCGGCAGCTCCATTGCCAGCACTGTCGGTTCCGAAGGAACCGAACCGATGTCGGAAAGCGAAGTGGTCTACGAAGATGTCAGAATTTTCGACAGCCAAACGTTCTACACCGACACCTTCAGTATCGGAAACGCCGGCATGTTTGAGGCTGTGCTTACCGATTTCAACTTTCCCGACCCATTGGATAGTTACGGTCTGAGTATCACCACAGCTACCGAGTCATTGGGGCAACTGACGGATTCCGGTTCATTTATGTTTTCGGCAGATCCGGGCAAGTACTACCTCAGCGTTTTTGCTACCGCCGAAAATTTCGGCCAGTACGGGATACAGATTTCCCAAATGGACGACGCCCTCGCGGGTATAACCACTGGTGTGTCTGCAGTTCCGGTTCCTGCTGCTGTATGGTTGTTCGGCTCCGGCCTGCTGGGTCTGGCCGGTGTGACCCGAAGAAAGACGGCCTGAGGCGAAAATCCGGGGTCAGTGCGTAGGAGCGGGCTTGCCCGCTCCTACGGGATTAGGCAGTGAACTCCGAAACTTGAGTTAATTAAGAGGCAAGTGCCATTCCGGTCTGAGGCGATTAAACCGCGAAGGACTCCCTTCGCGGTCAGGCTGTGGGGCAGGATTCTCTAATCATCAAACTGCTGGTCAACCCGCGTGTGGCGAACGTCCTTGCCCTTTACCAGGTAGATAACATACTCGCAGATATTGGTGGCACGATCACCAATGCGCTCTATGGCGCGTGCCGCAAACATGGCCTGAATAATGCTCGGGATGGAACGCGGGTCTTCCATCATGTAGGTCATCAGTTCCCGCATCAGCGAGTCATACTCACTGTCTACCCGGCGATCTTCACTCCAGACTTCCACAGCCTTGTCAGTATCCAGGTGTGCAAAAGCATCGAGAGCCCCGTGCACCATAATGCGTACATGCTGGCCGAGATTGTGTATCTGGGTAAACAGGCGTGTGACGTATTCCTGATCTGCTAACTTGCTTGCCATGCGCGCTATGCGTTCCGCTTCATCGCCTATGCGCTCCAGGTCGGTGATAGTTTTTATAACGGCAACGATCAGACGCAAATCACTTGCGGCAGGCTGCCGCCGCGCCAGCACATAGTTGCATTCCTCGTCAATGGCGACCTCCATGGCATTTACCTGGTGGTCATTTTCGATAATTCTGGTGGCCTGGTTCACGTCCCGGTTTTCCAGCACATCCATTGCACCCTGAATCTGTTGTTCGACCAGGCCGCCCATCGCCAGTACGCGATTGCGTATATCTTCCAGCTCTTCGTTATAACGCCTGGAAATATGTTGACCTATGTTCAGGTTTTCCATCTTTGACACCCCTTAACCGTAACGCCCGGTAATATAGTCTTCCGTCATTTTCTCTGACGGGTTGGTGAATATTTTGTTGGTCGAATCGTGCTCTATCATCCTGCCCATATACATAAACGCCGTGTAATCCGATACACGTGCGGCCTGCTGCATATTGTGGGTTACGATGACAATCGTATACTTTTCTTTCAGTTCGTCTATCAATTCTTCAATCTTGAGCGTCGAAATTGGATCCAGCGCAGAGGCCGGTTCATCCAGCAGCAGTACTTCCGGTTCGACGGCTATGGCGCGTGCGATCACCAGACGTTGCTGCTGACCACCGGACATACCCAGTGCATTTTCATGCAGGCGCATCTTGACCTCATCCCACAAAGCCGCGCTACGCAAAGCTTTTTCAACAATTTCATCCAGGGTGCGGCGACTTTTTATACCCTGTAAACGGAGACCATAAGCGACATTTTCATAAATACTCTTGGGAAACGGGTTAGGCTTCTGAAACACCATGCCCACCCGCTGACGCAAATGGGAGACTTGCACCGAGGGTGCGAAAATATCTTCACCATCCAGCCGTATACTGCCTTCGATACGAACATTGTCGACCAGCTCGTTCATGCGGTTGAAACAGCGCAGCAGGGTCGACTTTCCGCAGCCGCTGGGTCCGATAAAGGCCGATACGCGCTGGCGCGGGATGCGCAGGCTGATAGAGTCCAGCGCCTGCGCTTCACCGTAGAAAAGATTAAGGCCGTTAACCTCCAGGCAAATATCTTCAGTACCAGGGTCGTCAGCACTACCGGTATTTTTTATAATGCCTATATCGATACTGTGTGTATTTTTCATTTCCATACTCATACTGACAAGTTTCACTGCTCCAGCGAACGATAACGTTCACGCAGACGGTTACGAATGGCTATTGCAGCCAGGTTAAGTATAACGATAACGGCCACCAACAGCAGCGCCGTTGCAAAAACCAGCGGTTGTGACGCCTCTACATTCGGACTCTGGAACCCGACATCATAGATATGGAAACCCAGGTGCATGAACTTCCGGTCAAGGTGAATAAAGGGCGCGTTTCCATCCACTGGCAGTGCCGGCGCAAGTTTGACTACACCTACCAGCATCAGCGGCGCCACCTCGCCTGCAGCCCGTGCCACTGCCAGTATTACCCCTGTCATCATGGCCGGACTGGCCATCGGTAAAACGGTACGCCACAGCGTTTCAGCCTGGGTCGCGCCCAGCGCCAGACTGCCTTCACGAATGGATAACGGAATGCGTGACAGACCTTCCTCAGTAGCCACTATGACCACCGGCATCGTCAGCAAGGCCAGGGTCAGGGACGCCCACAGCAGGCCCGGCGTACCGAAGGTCGGTGCCGGCAGGGCTTCCGGGAAAAACAGCTTGTCGATGTTGCCGCCCAGCACATACACAAAAAACCCGAGGCCGAATACCCCGTAAACAATAGAAGGGACACCCGCCAGATTATTCACTGCAATGCGAATCATACGGGTCAACGGTCCCTGTTGCGCATATTCATGCAGATACACGGCTGCAATAACCCCAAAAGGTGTCACCAGCACCGACATCAGCAACACCATCGTAACTGTGCCGAAAATAGCCGGGAAAACACCTCCCTCGGTATTCGCCTCACGCGGATCGTCGCTGACGAATTCCCACAGCTTGGCGGCATAAAAAAACATCTTGTCCGGCAGGCTCATGGCATTGGGTTGATAGGCGCGAACAATATTTGCCACCGGTATATCGAGCTGGCGCCCACCCATTGCTGTCATGCTTACCGTGTCGCGCTTTATCTTCCTGTACAGATCTTCCAGCTTCTTTTGCAGTCCGGCGAATTCCGCCTGCAGACTGCTGTGCTGTCGATCCAGATCCGCCAGCGCTTCCGGCGTGTCAGCGCCCTCCAGTTCCAGTTTACGTTTCTCAAGGCGGAGCCGTTCGATTTTGTAGTTGATGGAACCGATTTCGGTCTTCTCCAGATGCCGGATCCGGGTACGCAGTTTATCGACGTACTCCAACGCTGCCGTTAACTCCAGCCAGGCTGCCCTGCCTTCTGCAATAACCTGCCCGTCGCGCCGGAGTGTCTGGATAAAGCCGTAAAAATCGCCCCACTCGAGGCGCTCCATAACAATCAGTTTTTCCGGTCTGGAACGTTCAGTGATTGCGGCTGAAAGAATCCAGCGAAAATCCAGACCGGAAATGTCCCGGTTAGCGATTTTCAACAAGTGGCGCTCCACCATGCCATCGACATCAGCGGAAACTGTGTCCCCGGCATCGCGCAATTGGCTGGCACTGATACGTTCGGTTTCGCGAATCTGTCCGATAAGTTGCTGTACTTTACCGTCCGCGGACCGGTACTGGATGTCCCAGACCGGTGACGGCCAGAAATGCCCCAGACCGTTCACTGCGATCAACAGTAACAACCCCAGCACCATAACCAGACTGGCGGTCACTGCAGCGGCAGTCAGCCATATCCAGGGTGTTCCACTGTTGACCCACTGTCTGATACCTGTCGTCATCGTAGCAACTCCTACAGCCTGCTGTACTTGACACGCAGGCGTTGTCTGATGATCTCAGCACCTGTATTGAAGGCAAAGGTAAATACGAACAAAACCAGCGCAGCAAGAAACAGCACCCGATAGTGGGTGCTGCCCACCTCGGCCTCAGGCATCTCCACAGCAATATTAGCCGACAGGGTACGCATGCCCTGGAAAATACTCATATCCATCACCGGCGTGTTGCCGGTCGCCATCAACACAATCATGGTCTCCCCCACTGCGCGCCCCACACCCATCATGATGCCTGAAAAAATACCGGGGCTGGCGGTCAGCATGACGACTCTTGTCAGGGTCTGCCAGGGCGTTGCACCCAGCGCCAGTGAACCAAAAGTAAGATACTTTGGCACGCTGAAAATAGCATCCTCAGCAATAGAAAATATGGTGGGAATCACTGCAAATCCCATGGCCATACCCACCACCAGGGAGTTACGCTGGTCGTAGCTGATTCCCATCTCATGCCGCAGCCAGCCCGGCATATCACCGGCAAATAACCATTGTTCCAGCGGCGAACTCATATTCAGCGCGAAGACACCGGCACCGATCAGCACCGGTATCAGCAAGGCCGCTTCCCAGCCGTCGGGTATATGCCGGCGTAACGCGATGGGCAAACGGCTCCACAGAAAAGCGGCCAGCAAAACCACGACCGGCATCAGCAATAACAGGGAAAATATGCCCGGCAAATGACTCTCTACCAGGGGTGCCAGCCACAACCCGGCCAGGAAACCCAGGATAACGGTGGGCAGGGCTTCCATGATTTCGATCGTGGGTTTAACCAGCTGGCGCATTTTGGGCGCCATGAAATAAGCCGTAAATACGGCACCCATAATAGACAGCGGGATCGCGAACAGCATGGCATAGAACGCCGCTTTCAGAGTGCCGAACGTTAACGGAGTGAGGCTGAGCTTGGGTTCGAAATCATTACTTGCGGCAGAAGACTGCCAGATATATTCGGGCTGGTCATAACCTTCGTACCAGACTTTCGACCACAGCGAACTCCAGGAAAGCTCCGGGTATTCATTCTTTATGTGCCAGAAATGCAAACGGTTGTTATCGTCCAGCGCCCACAGTGCATCGGCCCGCGGCGCAATCGCAAGCTGCCGAATGGAAGCATCCGTAATACGTTCTTTAAATAACAACCGGTCAGCCGTAGTGTGAAATGCTGAGATATTCCCGTCATTGTCTGCAACAAAAAAGCTCTTGCGGCTGTATTCTGAAACCAGCACCTGTGAAGCGCCGGCATTCTTGAAGCCGCGAATTTTCTTCAGATGGCGCACGCCCTCTTTGTCACGTACCGAAAACCACTGATTGATCACGCCATCATCACTGGCGACCAGGATGGATACACCACCCGCCAGCAAGATGGACTTCAGCACTTTGACACCGGGTGCCGTTATGCTCAGCTGCTCGATCAAGCGAGCATGTGATAAATCGGAAATATTAAACCAGGCCAGGTCACCACCCCGGCTGATCACATAGAGATTGCTCTGCCCCGGATCAACCAGTAACGCCTGTATATCTTCCAGATCGGTATTGCCACTGCTGCGCTCGAACTCGAACCCCGCCTCATCCTCGAGCAGGGATTCCTGCGGGGAAGCCCGCACCACTGATAACATACCGCCCCTGCTCCAGCCCACCAGGGTAAACGTTTCTTCTTCCTGGATAGCCACCTTGAGCAAGGCGGCACCATCTGCCGCCACATCCACCAGCGCCTTGCCAAGTGGGTAATCAATTTCGGGGGTAATGACACGCTGGTCATTCGGGTAACTTGACTTGTAGCGGTGCCTGACCACCAGCGCCTGCCCATTGCTGAGTCCCAGCGCCACAACGCCGGAAGTTGGACGCGCCGCCGAAAAACTGACGACCTGGGCGCCTTTCGGGATAGGCAGATGCACCTTCTTGATTTGGGCACCATCGCTGGTGGAGATAAATCTTACGTCCCCGTTGCGCTCGAATACCGCACCGATTTCCGCCTGTTCCTCGATCGCCAGGTAGATAACCGGCGACTCGGACTGTGACGCGTAAACCGCCACTTCATGCGCCTCCGGCGCCTCAGCCAGCGGTGCCACAATGAGGAAAAGATAGAAAAATATCAACAGGATAGAAAATATTACGGCAGCGCCTCCGGCAGCTACGCCATAACGCGCAACACGGTCCTTCAGAAGTCGGAGACGGAGATGCGCACTGCGTTTTCCATATACGGATATACCAGGCTCAAACATAGCGAATATAGCTTACCCTGCAAATATGACGATTGTGTTACACCGCATCGGTATAAGTTTTTTCATCGCTGGCATCGAATTTGCTTTATTCAACCTCAAACCAACAAATGCACCTAAAACATGTGCCAGAGAGGGATAGCCAATGGGCGTTGAACACCGATGGAGTTCTCGTAAAGAGATTAATCTGGACGTAAATTTATACTACCCGCCGGTCGGTATGATTAACGGCAAAACCCGCAATGTCAGCCTTGAGGGTATGTATGTCGATATCGAAGGGGTACGCATTCCGCCACAGGCCAGGCTGGAAATCTGTTTTATTGCAGATATCCGCGGCAAACCTGTTGAACACCGCCTTCCCGCCTACGTAGTACATGGTAAAGACGGAGGCATAGGTTTGATGCTACAGCATGTCGGCTACCGCGAATTTGATGCGTTGCGTTACATGCTCAACGCTGCCTGACGTAAAAGCCCCCGTACAGGACGGGGGCTCAATGGGTTGCAGCGCAAGCCGTCTGCTACTGCAATTTGGTCAGCTCCTTGTTCGCGACCTTGGCAGGCAGCGGGATATAACCATCCTTTACAACGGTTTTCTGACCGGATTTTGACAATACCATCTTCAGAAACTCACGTTCAAGCGGTGGCAGCGGCTTGTTGGGGTGCTTGTTGACGTAGATATACAGAAAGCGGGCCAACGGATACTTGCCACTGATCGCATTGTCCGGTGTGGCCGTTATGAAGGGTTTTCCCTTTACCTTCGTCAGCGGAACAGTGCGCACGCCTGATGTCCTGTAGCCAATACCGGAATAACCAATCCCGTTAAGTGAGGCTGACACTGACTGCACAACAGAGGCAGATCCCGGCTGCTCATTCACGTTATTCCTGTAGTCACCCTTGCACATTGCCTTCTTCTTGAAGTATCCGTAGGTGCCGGAAACCGAATTACGTCCATAAAGTTGAATGGAACGTGCCTTCCAGGCGCCGGTCAGGCCCAGTACACCCCAGTTGTTGATGTCCGCCGGATAGCCACATTTACGTGTCGACGAAAATATTGCGTCCACCTGCGGGATGGTGAGGCCCTTGATCGGATTGTCCTTATGTACAAAGACTGCCAGCGCGTCGATGGCGACACGGATCGGCGTCGGCTTGTAGCCGTAGCGACGTTCGAAAGCCTCTATTTCCTTGTCTTTCATTTTGCGGCTCATCGGCCCCAGGTTAGAGGTCCCCTCGGTCAGCGCAGGCGGCGCGGTCGATGAACCTGCAGCCTGAATCTGGATGTTAATGTTGGGATAGTTGCGTTTATACTCTTCCGCCCACAGGGTCATTAGATTGGCCAGCGTGTCAGAACCCACGCTGGACAGATTTCCGGAAACACCGCTGGTGCGAGTGTAATCGGTAAGGCCGGAATCCATTTTCGACTCCGCCACAGCAGTCCCGTTAAACCCCAGAATTATTGACAGGGCCGCTGCCAGCAGACCAAACGTACTGGATTTCATCAAATTATCTCCTCAAGAAGCGAATTTACAGAATTACCTAGTATTTCTGTGGGGGGATACTATTCCCGAAATATTACGACTGTATGACATACTCGACACAAAGTACGCCAGCCGCGCTACGCAGCGCCCGCTTTGCTCTGCTCACAGTCAATATAGCGATTGCCCGAGAAGCGACAGCGGAAACAACTGCCCTTTCCCGGCTCACTGTCTATTTCCAGCTCACCTTCATGTCTCAGGAGGACATGCTTGACAATGGCCAGCCCGAGCCCGGTTCCACCGCTCGCCCGGGAACGGCCGGTATCGATCCGGTAGAAGCGCTCTGTCAGGCGCGGAATGTGGTGTGCCTCGATGCCGGCGCCCGAGTCCTCTACCGAAAACACCGGTTCGCCGTCGATCAATTTCCAGCAAATCGAAATATGCCCACCCGCCTGTGTGTAACGAATGGCGTTGAACACCAGGTTGGAGAATGCACTGTACAACTCCGATTCAGACCCTTTGATACACAGAGCATCGTCTACATCAGACACTATGGTGTGTTCAGCAGTACCGCTGAGTACACGCCCCTGGCCGATGATTGAATCGATCAGTGCGGCAACAGGCACAGCTTGCTGATCAGGGTGGGGAACTTCATTTTCCAGCCTCGACAGCAGCATCAGGTCATCGACGATACAGTTCATACGTTCGGTCTGTTGCTGCATGCTTTGCAGCTGGCCGGCGAATTCCGTTTCGACAGCCCCTGCATCTAGTAATGTTTCCAGGTAACCGGAAACCACCGTCAGCGGGCTGCGCAATTCGTGAGAGACATTGGCCACGAAATCCTGCCGCATTCTCTCCAGCTTCTGCATACGGGTCATGTCCCGCGCCAGCACCAGGCGACGATTGCCTGAATAGGGAATCACGCGGATCCGCAGTGTGATGTTCTCATCAACCGGGGAGGGCATTTCAATGGCCTGATCATAGTCGCCCTTGTGAAGGTACTCCACAAATGCCGGATACCGGAGCAGGTTACTTATACGCTGCCCACTATCGCGCGGTGACTCGAACCCGAGATACTTCGCCGCTGCATTATTCCACCACTCAATCTGATCGCTACCGGAACGAAGCTCTACCGTCGCATCAGGCAGTGCAACGGTTATTTTATGAAAACGCTTGAGCATACTGCGCAATTCGCGTTTACGTTTGCGATTACGCTGTTGCAGCCGAAATATGTTCTCAAAGACGTCGTCCCAGATACCGCGCGCTTCCGGAGGCCGGAATTTTCTACCCTCGCGCAGCCAGCATATCAGCTGGTGGATGTTATACAGGTGCCAGCCAGTATAGATCACAAGAACGACAAGCAGGCCCAGCGCCATATTTCCGACCAGGATGCCAATCACAAGCCCGGCCAGGATGAGACCCAGATTACGCCATAACTCTTTCTGCCAGGGATTTCTCACACTTGGGTTTTAGCAGCTTGTCAGGCGTCTGTCGAGAAACGGTACCCGGCGCCGCGGACGGTCTGGATAAAGCGGTCATAGGCCCTGTCCTCCAACGCCTTGCGCAAGCGCCGAATGTGGACATCGACCGTTCGTTCTTCCACAAAAACACCCCGGCCCCAGACGCGATCCAGCAACTGCTCCCGACTGTATACGCGGTCAGGGTTACTCATAAAGAAGTGTAACAAACGGAATTCGGTAGGTGCCAGATTGAGTGTCTCACCGTCCGTCTGGACACGATGCCCCACCGGGTCCAGCGACAAGCCGGCGTGCTCGATGGGCTTTTCATCAATGAGCTCCCGGGTACGCCGCAACACGGCTTTGATACGCGCGACCAGCTCTCGGGGTGAAAACGGCTTGGTAATATAATCGTCGGCCCCAAGCTCCAGACCGTGTATGCGGTCGCTTTCTTCCACCCGGGCCGTGAGCATGATAATGGGCAGCCCGACAGTGATTTCATCGCTGCGCAGGCGGCGTATCAGGTCTGATCCACTCATACCCGGCAGCATCCAGTCCAGCAATACCAGGTCGGGCGGATTGGACACAATAGACGCCAATGCGTGTTCTGCGTCGGCTGATTCCTCACACTGCAGGCCGGCTTGCTTCAGCGCAAACCCGATCATGTCACGGATTGCGCGTTCGTCTTCCACCACCAGGATCCGCATCATTATTACCAGCTCGTCTGCCTGTCAGGATACCATTCAATGACGCAGTACACCTCAGCAATGTTACAATTGTATGACAATTGCATCGAAAATCGCTTCGAGCCCGGTCTGACTGGACATACACTTGCCGTCGGTTACCATTCCGGCCAGCTTGGCAACGCAAAGGATTATAGCCTCACCATGTGTCGGATAGCCGCTTATCTGGGAGAACCTGTTCCGCTGGGTAAATTCCTGCTTGATCCGCAGCACAGCCTGCAAGTACAGGGCTGGTCGCCGCAGGAGCTGAAATACGCCAAACTCAACGCCGACGGTTACGGATTTGCCTGGTATGACGACGATGGTCAACCCGCAGTGTATGTGAACCCGGGTCCGATCTGGAGTGACCCCAACCTGCCCTCTCTGGCCCGCGCGCTGGTCAGCGACCTGTGGATTGCCAGTGTGCGCAGCGCGACCGAAGATTACCCTGTCAATCATGCCAACACCCAGCCATTCGTTGATACGGAGTTTTTGTTCGATCACAATGGCCTGATCGAGCAGTTTCACAGTCAGGTCCGGCCACGGCTGGTTGCCGATCTGGAGCCCCGGTACTTACCCGCTATTCATGGCAACACAGAATCCGAGTACCTGTTTGCCGCCCTGCGCCAGCTGCTGGCGGAGGATCCGGATCTGTCCATGGAATCTGCGCTGGCGGAACTGATGGAACGCGTCGAATTTTGGGCGGACGGGTGCCGCTCATTGCTGACCATAGTCGTGAGTGACGGCGAACGCTTATATGCAGTACGCCATGCACTCGGTGACGAACCACCGACCCTGTACTACACCGTGGATGATGAGGCGTTTCCGAATGCACAGTTGATGGCGTCGGAAAGACTGACCGAATCGACCTTCTGGCAAGCGGTGCCGGAACACCATATACTGATACTCGACCCTGAGGAACCCCCGGAACTGCTGTCATTGTGAGCACGGAAGCGTTGATTACCGAACTGGGCCAGGCACAGGCTCTGTTAGTGGCACTGGTAGAAGATGTCGATGATGCCACCTTCCGCAGCCAGTACCACCCCGACCTGAGCCCGCTGGGCTGGCATCTTGGGCATTGTGTGTTTGCTGAATGCCTGTGGTTACACGAAAAACTGCGCGGCGATGACAGCGTTACCCAACCGATTGCCGACTTCTATACACCACCACGCACGCCCAGGGCCGAACGTGGCAAACGCCTGCCGGCACAACCGGCACTCATCACCTGGGCAAAGGGGCTACAGGCATTCAACCTTCACTTTCTGAGCAACCTGCGCCCGGAATGGCAGGGTCACGCGCTGCTTGAAAATGATTACCTCATTCATTTCCTGATCCAGCACAACTGTCAGCACTACGAAACCATGCTGATGGTTCTCGCCCAGAAAGCACTCACGAAATACCAGTCCGGCCATACACCACACAGGCCGTTGCAAGCCTCCAAAATCAATTCCGAAACAGCTAGTATCCCGGCAGGCCACTACCGGATTGGCGGTAACAAACCCGTTGCTTACGATAACGAAGTCCCCCCGCAACAAGCCGACCTCGGACCCTACGCCATCAGCAAGACGCCGGTCAGCAATTCAGAATATCTTGCCTTTATCGAAGATGCCGGCTACCAGCGCCGTGAACTCTGGCAGGATGATGGCTGGAACTGGCGCCAGGAAAACGAGATTTCTTCACCGGACCATTGGCGCAAAACAGAATCCGGTGACTGGTACGCGGTCAGCATGAGGGGTTGTTACGATCTGGCAGACACCGAGCCGGTCTCCGGGGTCAGCTATCATGAAGCGCGCGCCTTTGCGCACTGGGCAGATGCACGCCTGCCACACGAGTATCAGTGGGAAGCGGCCTGTCGCATCGGTCAGCTTGAACAGACGGGACGGGTTTGGGAGTGGTGTGATAACAGCTTTCATGCCTACGAAGGCTTTACCCCATTCCCGTATCCCGAGTACTCCCAACCCTGGCTGGACGGCAAACACTTCAGCCTGCGCGGTGGCAGCCTGCACACCCGGCCGGCCATAAAACGTCCAAGTTTCAGAAACTTCTTCCTGGCCGACAAACGCCACATATTCGCCGGCCTGAGACTGGTCTACTAGACCACCTATCTCACCGCAGCTGGTTTACAATCAACGCATGGCTGATCCCGGCAAACACAGTACGAGCCGCCTTGGCAAGGGTATGACCCTGGCAGCATGGATCATCGCTCTGGGTCTGCTGACCCTGTTTTTCAATAACAGGCTGGACAAGCAGCGCAACCCCAACCAGTCTGTCTACAGCCGTATCGATAATGCCGGCAGGCCTGAAGTCTTCCTGAAACGCAATCGCTTCGGTCATTACATTACTACCGGAACAGTGAACGGGCGGAGCGTAGAGTTCATGCTGGATACCGGTGCCAGCGACGTGGCCGTTCCTGCGGAGCTTGCGCAGGAGCTGGGCCTGAAGCGTGGGGCGCCGGTACAGTACCAGACAGCCAATGGCGTTGTGACTGCGTACCGTACAACGATAGACAGTGTATCGATCGGCCCTATGATCATTCGCAATGTCCCGGCCAGCATCAACCCCGGCATGCATGATATGGAAATACTGCTGGGTATGAGCGTGCTCAAACAGATCGAGTTTACCCAACGTGGGGATACCCTGATTCTCAGTCCTAATGAATAGCCTGCTCGCGCAACTTACTGAGTGGAGCGGTGCTCTGGCCGGTCTGCTGTGGGGCAACGGGCTGACACTGATTGTCCTGCTCGGCATGGGACTGTACCTGACTGTGCGCATGGGGCTGGTGCAAATACGGGGTTTCCGCCATTCCGTCGCACTGATATCCGGCAGATACAGTTGCCCGGATCACGAAGGCCAGATCAGCCACTTTCAGGCGCTTTCCACGGCACTGTCAGCGACCATTGGAACCGGAAACATCGCCGGTGTCGCAACAGCCATTTCCCTGGGTGGCCCCGGTGCGCTGTTCTGGATGTGGGTAACCGCTTTCTTCGGCATGGCCACGAAATTTACCGAGAGCACGCTGGCGCTGAAATTCAGACAGGTCGATAAAAACGGGGACATCTCCGGCGGTCCGATGTACACGCTGTTACACGGCCTGAAGATGAAACGTACGGCCATGCTGTTTGCCGGCTTTGCGCTGATAGCATCCTTTGGTATCGGCAACATGGTACAGGCCAATTCGGTGGTCGATGGGCTGGGCTACCTGTTTCCGGAGGTTCGCAATAACAGCTGGCTGGTCGGTGGCATACTGGCCTCCCTGGTCGGCATGGTCATACTGGGCGGCGTCAATCGCATTGCCCGTGTCGCAACGGCCATCGTACCTGTCATGGCCATCCTTTATATCAGTGCCGCCATGCTGGTATTGTTCAACTATGCAGACAGGATTCCGTCTGCGCTTGCCACCATCTTTACTCATGCCCTGAATCCCTGGGCAGTCGGCGGCGCTGCCGTCGGCGAAGCGATACGCTGGGGTGTAGCGCGCGGACTGTTTTCCAATGAAGCCGGTCTCGGCTCGTCACCCATGGCACACGCGGCAGCGCGCACCAACGAACCGGTGCGCGAAGGCCTGGTCGCCATGATGGAACCGTTCGTCGACACGCTGGTGATCTGTACCATGACGGGTCTGGTCATTGTCGTTACCGGTGCCCACGCGCTGCAACGGGATGACCTGGTTGGCGCAGCGCTCACGGCCCATGCGTTCCAGACTTCCCTGGGTGTGTCCGGTGCGAGCGTGGTGGGTATCAGCCTGAGTCTGTTCGCCTTTTCGACCATCATTGCCTGGTCCTACTACGGTGACCGCTCGGCGCGCTTCCTGTTCGGCGAACGTGCGGTACAACCCTATCGCGTGTTGTATACCTTGCTGGTCATGATCGGGGCGGCAATTCCCCTCAAACTGGTATGGAACATCGCTGACATCACCAATATTCTCATGGCTCTGCCCAATCTTTTGAGTCTGGCCCTGCTGGCAGGACTGGCGAAACGCCTCAAGAACGAGTACTTTTCACGTCCGTTTAAAGTAGAGAACAGCAAGGCGAACCCATGAGTGAAACCGGCACCGACAGCGGACTGAAATACCAGGACATCAACATTGGCGACGGCGACCTGTGTAAAGGCCGTGGCCAGACCGCCATTGTTCATTACACCGGCTGGCTGGAAGACGGGACCCAATTTGATTCCAGCAAGGATCGCGACGATCCATTCAGCTTTCCCATCGACTGTGGCTATGTCATACGCGGCTGGGATGAGGGTGTGGTCGGCATGCTGGTTGGCGGCGTTCGCAAGCTGACCATACCGCCGGAACTCGCCTATGGTGAAAACGGTGCAGGCGGTGTTATCCCGCCCAACGCCACACTGGTTTTCGAAATAGAGCTACTGGAACTCTCTGAGTAAATGCTGCTCGAGGCACTGGAAGCACAAATAGAGCACGACATCCGCAATGCCCTGGAAGAAGATCTCGGCAGCGGCGACATCACCGCACAGCTGGTCCCGCAGAACTGTATCTGGAAGGCGAGTGTGTACACATCAGAGTCAGCAATCCTGTGCGGGCGAAACTGGTTCGATGCCGTATTCAGGCACCTGGATACCACTATCGATGTACGCTGGTACGCCGCCGATGGAGACCCCGTCAAACCGCACCAGGTCGTGTGTACGCTGAAGGGTCCGGCGCGTGGTCTGCTAAGCGGCGAACGCAGCGCACTTAATTTCCTGCAAACTCTCTCCGGCACAGCAACTATTGCGCGCAAATACGCCAAACAGGTTAGCGGTCTGCATACCCGGATCCTCGATACCCGGAAAACCATTCCCGGTCTGCGTCACGCCCAGAAGTATGCCGTCCGCTGTGGCGGCTGTCACAACCATCGGCTGGGTTTGTACGACGCTTTTCTGATCAAGGAAAATCACATTATGGCTGCAGGCTCGATTGCAGAAGCCGTAAAGGCTGCCAACGCCATGGGGAAAGACCTGCCTGTTGAAGTCGAAGTAGAGGATGGGGAGGAACTGCAACAGGCCTTGCAGGCCGGTGCAGACCGTATACTGCTCGACAACTTCACCCTCGACGATATACGCGAGGCAGTAGCGATTAACAATAGCGTTGCACAACTGGAAGCATCCGGCGGAATCACACTTGACAATATTCGCGCTTATGCCGAGACCGGTGTGGACTATATTTCGGTGGGCGCCCTGACCAAGGATGTGCAGGCCGTTGATCTCTCGCTACGCTTTGACTGACTGGCTCTCTGCATAAAATATCGGGCCTTCACCAAACGGCACTAAGTTAAGCCGAAATAGCCCCCGTCATCCCGGCGCAGGCCGGGATCCAGGCTGTTTAACAAACATGATGGATTCCGGTATTCACCGGAATGACTGGAATACAAGCATTCGGGGCCTAACTCAGCGCCAACTGTACTCAGTCGGGAATAGATGTGCATTGCATTAGATCACCCGGCTCTCGTTGAACGCCGGCCACAGGCGCTTGCGGCGGGTTATTACTCAGACAACGATTCAGCTTCCATCGACAGGTAAACCTGGTACGCGTTGCGGCGGTTGGCTTCCTTGAACGCCGGAAGATCAGCAAACCCGGACCAGTCCACCGCCTTATAGGCTTCATCGAAAGGCACCAGCTCAGCTGCTGATTCACCCATTTTCTCCCGCAGGAAGGAGAGATAGCGGCGGGTCCGGGAAACGGCGCGATCGGGATCGGCCGCTGCTGCACCGTGTCCGGGTATGAGTGCTGCGAGTGGCCGGGACTCCATACGTTGCAGCACTTCCAACGACACCATCCTCAGTCACTATGACACCCGCATTGGATTAAAACCCTGGTTGTCAGTGGCAACACCGGGTATGCCCTGTACATAGTAGACGTGCTCTGAAACCTTGATCAGGTCCATCTTGACTGTCGCAGGCGGATACACGGATTCGGCATGCACAGCGAATGCTGCAAACAGGATGTAGAATAAAACGGGTATAAATACGCGTAAACGCTTCATGAGCGGCGCTCCTCGAAGAAGGCCTGCAAGCGACGGCTGCATTGTTCTGACATGATACCTCCTTCAGCCTGTACGCGGTGATTCAGACCCTGTGATTCGAACACCTGGCCTGTGCTGTTGATGGCGCCACGTTTAGGGTCGCTGGCACCGAATACGAGACGTTCGATGCGTGCGTGAATCATGGCGCCGGCGCACATCAGGCACGGTTCCAGTGTGACATAGAGTGTAGCACCGGGAAGACGGTAGTTTCCGAGCGACTGTGCAGCGGCACGCAGGGCAACAATTTCAGCGTGTGCAGTGGGATCGTTGGTAGATATCGGCCGGTTCCAGCCTTCACCGAGCAGCTCATCATCGCGAACAACAATGGCCCCGACCGGCACTTCATCCTGCCCGGCGGCACGCTCGGCCAGACCCAGCGCATGCTCCATCCAGCGGTTGTCAATATCCTGCTGCGTTATTCCCACTCGATTGTTAATAATTCAAGTTTCGGAGTTCACGGCCTAATCCCGTAGGAGCGGGCTTGCCCGCCCCTACGCACTGACACCGGATTGGGGCAACGCAAGACATTATCAACATGAGCTCCGAAACTTGAGTTAATAAGCCTGGTAAATATTGTAAATACAGTTTGTTTCTCTAAAACAGCAGCTTAACAGATGCTGCGCGCTATGTGCAGTCTGATGACACTGTAGCCTGTTGCGCAAAAGCGCGTACATATGTCGTGAATAATCCGGCATCCTGGCTTGTCGCATCGAATCCATCCTGGTCAGTGAAGGCCGTCATTTTGTGGTAAGCCATGCTCCGGCGGTAGCGCAAGGTGTTGTCGCTCCAGTTGACGCCCTTGGTGGGCGAACCCTCGTTGAACAGGCCGTCCGCAAACGGGACGAGGGCGTTAATAGCTGCCAGCTTCGAACCCGCCGGGTTTCCCTGTAGCCCTTGCTCGATACTTGTGTATGAGGGTGGAGGATCCGAAGCCGGGCCAATGGGTATCAAACCTTCCGGCAGGGTGTACTCGCCCGTCGCATCGCCGTTCTGGTCGTCGTTGGCCACGTCATTCAGTGCGCAACCCGGGTCGCCTGCGTTGCTCAGGTCGCGAATCCGGATAGCGGGCGAGGGTTGGACGACCAGCTGGATGCATGACCGCTTCAGTATTTATGGACGGTACGGGATGGTCGCCGGTAACCCGCCGATCCCGCGTCCCGTGTCGGCCATCGACCCGACACTGGTCCAGCTTCCGGTCCACTCCCCCACAACCGCTGGCACGCCGTAAGATCCGGAAATGCTTTGTCAATAGTTCCCCATTCACCCAATCAGTTATGTGACACAGTTCACAGAAACGATGGTTATCAACACAATAAACTGTAGTTCAATGTGGGAATTGCCAAGTTTATAGAGGGGGGATTTACTATCATGCGAAACCAAATTTATTTTATAGGCAAGCTGGTGAGCCTGTTTTTACTCACTTCAGTGCTTCTGGCATGTGGCGGTGGCGGTGGGGGTACGAGTAGCAATACCACCTACACAGGTAATGGCGGCGGTACAGGCAGTGGTGGTAGTACGGGTGTCGCAACTTTATCCTGGCAGCCCCCCACCCAAAATACCGATGGCTCGGCATTGACCGATCTGGCGGGATACAATATCTACTACGGTACGACGCCAGGCACTTACACAAAGACAATTCCCCTCAACACCGTCGGCCTCACCACCTACGTCGTAGAGAATTTATCGAATACCACGACTTACTATTTCGTGATCACTGCAGTTAATTCAGCGGGTGTAGAAAGTCAATATTCAGCGGTTGGAAGCAAGACCACTTCGTGATCACTGCAATTAATTCAGCAGGTGTAGAAAGTCAATGTTCAGCGGCCGGAGGCAAAACTACAGCTATATAATCATCGTTCGAGATAGCGAGCGCTGCGCCAGTTCGGAGTTTCACTAATGTTCGGTACCGTGGCCTGGAGAATGGATTAGTATCGAAAACGCAATCCTTATATGTGGATGACTTATGGATATCGACAGTACCACCGCCTGATCTGGTTCGGCCTAATCCACCCGGATCATTAACGATAAACTAATTAAATTAATATGAATACAGTATTTCCTTGGTACGGGTGCATGAAAATAGAGGGTTTAAAAATGAAGACAACGCAGAATTTAAAATTTAAAAGCAGGCTACTGTGGATAGTATTGATGGTAAGCGCAATCAGTTCTCAAAGTGCCATGGCGGTAACCTTTACGGATGGATTTGAAAGTGGAGACGTATCAAAGTCAACAAATGGTTTTAAATGGGGTGGAACGGGAACAAATC
>CAJXFW010000016.1 GCA_913053655.1 uncultured Thiogranum sp.
CACCGGCGGCGATCGCCAGAATCGTCGCCAGCGAATGGCGTTGTCCTTGTCGGCGACGGGGATCGGGTAGTTCAGAAAAAAATGCGGGTAAGCTGCGCATTTGGGCGGTGGAAGGAAATGCCCCTTAACTCCATACTGTAAGCCACCGGCTTTGCCGGTGCGATCCCAAGAGGCTCTGCCGTTCCTGGGTAAGGAATGAGGTAGATTCTCCTCTGAACCCGCCAAGGTAAAGAGGAGAATCAAAATGAGAGAATGGCAAAGCCAAACTCACGTAAGGTGGTATTGCAGGTACCACATAGTCATCGTACCGAAGTATCGGAAGAAGGCAATATACGGAGTATTGAGAAAGAAGATAGGCGGAGTGCGGAAAGATCTCTGTGGGCAATTTGGTGTGGATTTGGTGGAAGGACATGCGATGCCTGACCATGTCCACCTATGTTTGAGTATTCCGCCGAAGCTTATGGATGGCAACGGGCGCATGGGGCGATTTTTAATGAATGTCATGCTGGCCGCCGGCGGTTATCCGTGGACGGTCATTCCTGTTGAAGAGCGCGACGCCTATATGGAAGCACTCGAAGCCGCCAGCACCACTGAGGATATTGTTTTGGATGTTCCTGTATCGGGGTTTGACATTGTCAGGATTCAGCCGCTTTCCTGGATATATACTGTTTATCAGGTGGTTATTGTCAAAGACAGGCAATATACAATTACATTCTATCAATGAATTCCCCCTGTTTGCCTAATGGGCAGCGGATTTTCCGGGGGCGTTGATCGCTGAGCCTGTTGCGCCGGGCCCGATTTCCGAAGGCGTGCTCGATCATCGAACTGCTGTCGAACTGATACCGAAGACGGTATGGGATGGTAAGCCGCACTCAGACTTTGGATTACCGGCTTTGTCTCAACATACAAACGCAACTCAATATTAAAGGAGTGACCAAATGACTGCTAGTCTGATAAAAGAGGCAAAGAAGGTGCTGGCCGGTAAGGGCGGGCGCCTGGAAGACGAGGAGCTGGAGTATCTTGCCCACAAAATAACAAAGCTTGGATTTAAACTGGGATTTGCACGCGCCTATGCAGCTGGTCCGAGCCTAGTGGCGAAGCTGGTCCATGAACTGGAATGCCAGGAAGAACAGATTGAGCAAATTCGCAAGACGCTCGGGTTTAAATAATGAAATAGGCAGCGTTTTTCGAAAGGACGTGAGTACGCGTGGGCGGTGCCGCTTCCCGGCATTTCAGGATCGAGCGAGTCCACCGGCACGCTGCCACGACGCATTCAGGTGTAAGACCAGGGAAATGATTATTTTTATATGACCTGGTTTTCTTCTGCCCCGACAAAATCCACAATTTGAGGAACACCCCATGAAATACAGCATGATTCTGATAACGGCTATATCGTTACTGTTAATGCTCGATCAGGCCGCAACAGCTGCCGGTGGCGGCGACGTCAAGGCAGATCCGGGTGCCGCGGCAGGTAAACATTTTGATATAAAGGGCAAGCAGCCGTCAACGTTTACCGTGGCCAAACAGCAGCAGCTCAGGAAATCGCTGCCCTTTTCTGATAAGCGGGATTTTGAAGAACAGAAAAAGGGTTTTATCGCCGCACCCGATTACAGAAAGATCATGGCCGAGGCCGGCAACGTAGCCTGGGACATGGGCAGTTATGACTGGTTGTTACAGGGCAAGAATTTTGACAGCATCAACCCGTCGCTGCAGCGCCAGGCGATTCTGAACATGAACTATGGCCTGTATGAGGTATTACCGGACAAAATCTACCAGGTGCGTGGCTATGACCTGTCCAACATCAGCTTCATCAAGAGCGACACCGGCTGGATCGTATTCGACCCCCTGATCACTAAAGAAACAGCCGCCGCCGCACTGAAATTCATCAATGAACAGCTGGGTGAGCGTCCGGTGGTTGCGGTCGTCTACTCGCATTCGCACGCCGACCATTTCGGCGGCGTTCGTGGTGTGGTGAACGAGGCCGATGTCAACAGCGGCAAGGTCAAGATCATCGCGCCGGCCGGTTTCATGGAGCACGCGGTAGCGGAAAACATTTACGCCGGCAACGCCATGAACCGGCGCATGTTCTACCAGTACGGCGTACTCTTGCCCCGCAGCCCCTTTGGCCATGTGGACCAGGCTATCGGCAAGAATGCCGCCGCGGGAAACACGGGCCTTATTCCACCCACGGTGATTATTGAAAAAGATATCGAAGAAATGACCATCGACGGCGTCAAAATGGTGTTCCAGAATACGCCGGGCACCGAAGCACCGGCGGAAATGAACACCTGGTTCCCGGATATGAAAGCTTTCTGGGCAGCAGAGAATATCACCGCCACCATCCACAATATCTACACCCTGCGCGGTGCGCTGGTGCGCGATGCACTGGAGTGGTCCAAGCAGATCAACAAGGCACTCTATATGTTCGGTCAGGATGCCGAGGTGATGTTCGCCTCTCATAGCTGGCCACGCTGGGGTAATGATCGCATCCAGGAAGTGATGCGCGCGCAGCGCGACACCTACGCCAACCTGAACAACGGGGTCCTGCACCTGGCTAACCAGGGCGTTACCATCAACCAGATCCACAACGTGTATAAAGTACCCAAAAGCCTGCAACAGCAGTGGGCGGCACGTAGCTACCATGGCTCGGTCGAGCACAACAGCCGGGCGGTAATCAACCGTTATCTGGGTTACTGGGACGGTAACCCGACCACCCTTATTCCGCTTTCACCGGAAGATTCGGCACCACTGTACGTGGAGATGATGGGTGGCGCAAAGCCGATCCTCGCCAGGGGAAAAGCACTCTACGACCAGGGCAAATACCGCTATGCCCAGGAGATTCTCAACAAGCTGGTTTACGCTGAACCGAACAACAAGGCGGCCAGGGATCTGCTGGCCGATGCGTTCGAGCAATTCGGCTATCAGCAAGAGAGCCCCAGCGTGCGCAACAGCTTCCTGGCTGCGGCCCTCGAACTGCGCAATGGTATTCCGACCGGTGCGATACCCAAAACTGCAGGACCGGATATGATCCAGGCCATGTCCACCGATCTGTGGCTGGATTACCTCGGCATTCGCCTCGATAGCAAGAAAGCCGAGGGACATGCCTTCAAGATCAACCTGGTGACCCCGGATAACGGTGAAAAATTTGTAGTCGAACTGAGTAACGCTACCCTGACAAATATAAAAGGTTATCAGGCCAAAGATGCCGATCTGACGATTACCATCAATCGCAAAGACCTCGTTAATACCATGATGGGTGTGGTCAGTCTTGACGAGCAGATCAAGTCAGGCAAGGCAAAACTCAAGGGTAACCGCGACGTATACAAGCAGTTGAAGCCCATGCTGGCACAGTTCAGCCCTGACTTCGAGCTGATGCCCGGCACTGGAAAGAAGGAACTGTCACTGGAAGAAAGCACCTTCGAGCAGGCACCGCTGCCTTACACGGGTGACTGAATAGTGACCCCGGGTTAGTGGGAAGCTGTCGACAATACGGGCCAGCCGTTCTGCTGCTGTGCGTTACAACGGTTGGCGCCAACGTTGCGCAAGCGGCCGGGCTCTGGCTCTACGAACAGGCAACGCCGGATTTGGGTACCGCATCTGCCGGTCGTGCGGCGACCGCCGATAGTGCTGCCACGGCGGGGGGTAATCCCGCCGGCATGACACGGCTAAGCCAATCCGAACTCATGGTCGGCATTCAACCGCTGTACGTGAATTCGAAGTTTGATGTGGAAGCGGCCCAATTTGGTGGGGGCGATGGCGGCAACGCCGGTGGCTGGGTACCCGCGGCGGGCATCAATTATGTGTACAGTCTGTCAGAGGATCTCAAGCTGGGCCTGTCCGCCGGTTCCTATTTCGGTCTGGGTCTGGATTATGGCGATTCCTGGGCCGGGCGATATTACGTTACCGAAGCCGAACTGCTGACCTTCGGACTCAATCCCTCGATCGGTTATCGGGTCAATGATACGTTTTCGGTGGGCGCGGGTATCGACCTGGTTTACAGCGAGCTGACGCAGAAAGCCGCTATCAATAACCCGGGGCCGGGGGTCGCCGATGGTGAACTCAAGCTGAAAGCCGATGATGTGGGTTATGGTTTCAACCTGGGTGTGCTTCTGGAACCTGTGGATGGCACCCGGTTTGGCATCACCTATCGTTCCAGGATAGACCTTAAGTATAAGGATACGGCCAGTCTAAAGGGATTGGGTCTCGTTCTTGGCGCTATTTTTAACGGTAACCAGAAAGTTGACCTGGAGATGAACCTGCCCCAGGCAGTCATGCTGAGCGCCTATCATGAACTGGGTGACAGGCTGGCGGTGGTTGGCAATCTCGGCTGGCAGGATTGGTCCGAATTCGGCAAGAGCGACATCGTGATCAGAAATAGCACGGGTAGCACGAAGCTCACCGATGATCGAAATTTCAATGATACCTGGCATGTCGCCATTGGGCTGCATTACCGCCTTTCTGCACCCTGGATGGTCATGACCGGATTTGCCTACGACAGCTCACCCGTGGACGATGATGATCGTACCCCCGACATGCCGCTGGACCGGCAACTGCGCTATGCCCTGGGCGCGCAGTACCAACAAAGCCGGGATCTGACTCTCAACGCCGCGTACGAGCTGCTGGATGCCGGTGACGCAAAAATAAACCAGAACCGGGGACCGTTGGTCGGTGAATTCAAGGGCAAATTCGGCACCAACCTGATCCATTTCTTCAACATCAATGCCAGCTGGCGTTTCTGAAAAAGAGCTTCAGTGTTCTTTATTCGCAACCCGGCCGACGGCAGCAAGTAACGCGATCTTATTCGTGGTGGTGGGCGTCCGGGCCGTGCACATGCCCGTGCGCGATCTCTTCCTCCGAGGCATCGCGCACTTCGATAATCTCGACGGCAAAATTCAGCTGCTCACCGGCCAGTGGGTGGTTGCCGTCCACAGTGACGGTATCGTCTTCCAGCTCGGTAACGGTAACAACGATAGTCTCTTCGTCGGGCCCCTGGGCATGAAACTGCATACCGATTTCAATAGGGGCATCTTCCGGAAACATGTCCTTGGGTACGCTCTGGGTCCTGGTGGTGTCGCGTTCGCCATACCCTTCTTCGGGTGGCACCGACACGCTCAATGTTTCGCCGCTGGTCTTGCCGACCAGGGCATTTTCAAGGCCCGGAATGATGTTACTGGCGCCGTGCAGATAGGCAAAAGTGCTGTCGCTGGACTCGTCTATGACGGTGCCCTCGTTGTCGGTCAGGGTGTAGTTCAGGGTGACAACTTTTTGCGCTTCTATCTGCATTTTTGCGTCCTCGGGCCGCTGCATATGGCCCATTGCGTGGAAAGGCCAGGAACCATACAGGAATGGCAGATTTTTTGGAACCGGGTCCGCAGTGACGGGCCGGGTCCGGCGTGTTTCCAGCCGGCTATTCCAGCAGGATCGTAAATGCTGCATAATCAAACGCTTTCCAATCTTCTGGAGTGACGGCGGTGAAGTTCAGCAGCGACGGGTTGCGTGCCTGGAAAAGCAAAAAAGTGACTTTGCTCGGCATGTCCGGGGTAGGCAAGACCTACCTGTCGAGTCTGCTGTGCGGTCATAACTGGTTTCACTATTCCGGTGATTACCGAATCGGCACCCGGTATCTTGACGAGCCGATCCTGGACCTTATCAAGCAGCAGGCCATGCAGGTGCCGTTTCTGCGCGACCTGTTGCGTCGTGACTGGATCTATATACACAACAACATCAGAGTTGACGACCTGGGGCCGGTGCTGAGTTTTGTCGGTAAGCTGGGCAACCCTGAACTGGGCGGTGTGGCGCTGGAAGAATTCACGCGGCGTCAGGCGCAGTATCGCGAAGCGGAAATTGCCGCCATGAATGATGTGCCCGAGTTTATTCGGAAATCGCAGGACATCTACGGTTACCAGCATTTTGTCAATGACGTGGGTGGCAGCCTTTGTGAACTTGAGGAATCCTCGGTAATTGATTTGCTGGTCGAACATACGCTGATCCTTTATATACAGGTCACCGACCAGGAAGAAGAACAGAAGCTGATAGCGCGCGCGCAGAGTGATCCCAAGCCGCTGTATTACCGGCCGGCTTTCCTGAAAGAACAGCTGGAACTCTATATACAGGAAAATGGATTGAGCTATGCAGCGGAACTGGATCCGGATGAGTTCACCCGCTGGGTATTCCCGCGCCTGTTCCATTCACGCATCCCGCGTTATGAAGCTATCGCGAAACCGCACGGTTATACCGTAACTTCACAGGAAGTGGCGAACGTTCGCGATGAGGCGGATTTTCTCGATCTGCTTGAAACCGTTATTGGCCGTACGGCATAGCGCAGGGTCAGGTTATGCCACTGGTTGCACATAACAAGCTACCGACTTTCGAACGTCTGCGCAGTGAGGGGACCAGTGTACTGCCGCCCAATCGTGCATCGAAGCAGGATATTCGCGAGCTGCACATTGGCCTGCTGAATATGATGCCGGACGCCGCACTGGCGGCCACCGAGCGCCAGTTTTTCCGCCTCATAGGGGAGAGCAACCCAATCGCACAGTTCTATGTGCATCCGTTTACGCTGCCGGAGCTGAAACGCAGTCCGGAGGCACAGGCGTACATTGATGAGTTCTACGAACCGTTTGACAAGGTGAAAGCGGAGGGGCTGGATGCCCTGATTATTACCGGTGCCAATGTTGTCGGACCGGAGCTGGCAAACCAGTCATTCTGGCAGCCGCTGATCGGAGTCATCGACTGGGCGGTGGATAACGTAACCTCTACCCTGTGTTCCTGTCTGGCCACTCATGCTGTCTTGCAGTTCCGCTACAAGCAACATCGGCTTCCACAGCCGGAAAAAATATGGGGTGTGTTTCCGCACCGGGTGGTTGATAAAAAACACCCGCTGGTGGATGACGTCAACACACGTTTCGATGTCCCGCATTCGCGCTGGAACGCGGTAACCCGCGAGCAATTCGATGCCGCCGGTTTGCATGTGCTGGTGGAAAGTGAAGCAACCGGTGTACACCTGGCGACCAGTGCAGATGGCTTGTGCGTGATATTTTTCCAGGGCCATCCCGAGTACGACACTATATCGCTGCTAAAGGAATACAAGCGTGAAGTCAGCCTGTACACAAACGGGCAACGGGAGAACTTCCCGCCTTTCCCCGAAAATTACTTCCATACACGGGAGAAAGCGCTACTAGGTGAATACCGAAATCTTGTCGATGCAGCACTGGCCGGGCGTGGTACGTTACCGGAGTTTCCGGAGAAGCTGGTAGAACACAGGCTGGATAATACCTGGCACGATACCGCTGAAGCGGTGGTGAGTAACTGGCTGGGCGTGGTTTACCAGGTAACCCACAGCGACCGGCGCATTCCCTTTATGGACGATATCGACCCGGAGAATCCACTGGGCTTTATTACTGACGGCAAGCCCTGATAACTATTTTTAATGGATTTACTGCACATGAGTTGGGCAGACCCTTGTTAAGCGGCAGCGCTTTACCAGGGTATTCGAACGCAAGCGCGTGGATACAAGTACAGGACTCGTCCAGCGTATACGGCCGGAATACGTTTGACAGGTTCCTAGCGGATCGGGTTATAGCCGCCATCCAGCCCCTTCTTGCTGTAGACGATCTGCCATAGCTGGTTACGGCGCGCGCGCGCCGAGCCTGCGGAAGACAGCAGGAAGTAGCGCCACATGCGGTAGAAGCGCTGGTCGTAACCCAGGCTTTCCAGTTCCTCGCGGTGTGTATCGACATTCGCCATCCAGGCCATCAGCGTCGGGTCATAGTGAGTGCCGAAATTGTGCAGATCTTCCATGATGAAGGTGCCGTTCACGGCGGCGTCGATCTGCTCCGGGATGGGGAGCATCCCGCCGGGGAAAATGTACTTGTTGGTCCAGGGATCCACAGCCGTGGCTTTGGTGTTGGTGCCGATAGTGTGCAGCAGGAACAGACCGTTATCTTCCAGACAGTTTTCCACCACCTTCATGTAGGTGCGGTAGTTCTTGCTACCCACATGCTCGAACATGCCGATGGATATAATACGATCGAAGCGTTCGTTCACATCGCGGTAGTCCTGGAAACGCAGATCCACGTCAAGATCCCGATAGCGTTCCTGCCCCAGTTCGATCTGTTCCCTGGAAACGGTCACACCAACCACCTTGACGCCGTAGCGTTCGGCTGCAAACCCGGCGAAACTGCCCCAGCCGCAACCAATATCCAGCACGCGCATGCCGGGTTCCAGCCCGACCTTGCGACACACCAGGTCGAGCTTGGCTTCCTGGGCATCGTTCAGGTTGTCTGTGTCTTTCCAGTAGCCGCAGGTGTAGGTCATGCGCGGGTCCAGCATGAGCTTGTACAACTCGTTACCGATGTCGTAATGGTGTTCGCCGATCCGAAACGCCCTGCGACTGCTTTGCAGGTTGACGAGTTTGGCCTGGATCACCGGCAACAGCAGTTTCAGCGGTGAGATGGTGTGTTCCAGATCGGCACGCAGCACCTTGTAAATGAGCACATCCAGCGCTTCACAGTCCCACAATCCATCCATATAGGTCTCGCCCAGGCCTAGCGGGCCACCGCTTAACAGGCGCTGAAAAAATTGTGGGTCATTGACCTGGATATCGTAGGGATTGGGGCCGTTGATCTCGATGCCGGCCGGCGCCAGCAGGCCGCGGATGGTGGATTCCGCCTTGTTCACTTCGTCTGCTCCCTGAGAAAATATGCGATTTCAGGGGCCGTATCATACGAGAACTTTGCTTTTATTTAACCCCAATTACGATTTTCTGCGTTTACAGGGGGTGACTGATTCAAAAACGTAGAAGACAGGCATGAACAACAAACCAGTGGCAACCCTCTATGTGGCGCCGGCCACTTTCAGTATCGATGTTGATACCGGCGCTCACAGTAATGTGTGCTGCATGCTCAATGCCGGACAGATCCCGGCCCAGGACCGCAGTCCGTGTCGAGGAATTGATCAATTATTTCAGCTACGACTATCCGCTGCCGGTGATGGACGAAACCCCATTCAGGGTAACTACGGAAATCGGGTCTAACCCGTGGAACAGCGATACCCGCCTGTTACGTATCGGTATTAAGGGCTGCGACATCCTGAATATCTGTTGCCCCCGGCGCTGGAGGCATTGCGGGACAAGGATAAATAGGTATCCTACTCAGGGCGCGTGAAGTGCTACCATGCGGTTGGTAAACCACAAAACACAACAAGGCAGGAGCTATGAATACGACACTCATTGTTGTTCTGGTCATCATTGCGCTGATTGTTTTTTACATAATCGGGATCTTCAACAAGCTGGTCACCCTGAAGAACCGGTACCAGAATGCTTTCGCACAGATCGAGGTTCAGCTCAAGAGACGCTACGACCTGATTCCCAACCTGGTCGAGACAGCCAAGGGCTACATCAAGCACGAACGCGAGACACTGGAAGCTGTGGTCGAGGCGCGTAATGCGGCGGCAAAGATGTTATCGAGTGCAGCTGCCCAGCCCGGCGATGTCGATGCCATGAAGAACCTGACCGGTGCCGAGGGCAAGTTATCCAATGCCATGATGAACTTCAATATGGTGATGGAGGCGTATCCTGATCTCAAGGCCAACCAGAACATGATGCAGCTGAGCGAAGAGCTGACCAGTACAGAGAACAAGGTGTCCTTCGCCCGGCAGGCATTCAATGACCAGGTCATGGATTACAATACCTATAAACAGACGTTCCCCCCGGTGTACTTTGCGGCGCGCTTTGGTCATGCAAAGGATGCAGCTTTGCTGGAGTTCGAAGACAGCGTAGCCATGCAGGCTGCACCCAAAGTCTCGTTTTGACTGCTAATTTTTGACGGCATCCTGTTACGGTGAATTTCTTTGAGTCACAGGACCGGGTCCACAGGAATACTGCCTGGCTGGTTGCTCTGTTCAGCTTCGCGGTGATCAGCCTGATCGTCATGACTAATCTGCTGGTTATGGTGGCATTCGGTTACCTGAACGCTGAGCAGTCGACTGGTAGCGGTGTGCAGGTTCCGCAAATGGACTGGCAGACCTTTCTGACCGTTGGCGCAGCGGTGGTCGGTGTTATCGTGGTGGGCAGCCTGTACAAGATCATGACCCTGTCAGCCGGTGGCAAGGCTGTTGCGGAGTCCCTGGGCGGGCAGCTGATTCCGCAAAACACCAGGGATCTGAATCAACGTAAACTATTGAACGTCGTGGAAGAAATGGCGATTGCCTCCGGCACGCCTGCACCACCGGTTTATCTGCTTGCCGACGAACAGGGTATCAACGCCTTCGCCGCAGGGTTCACGCCGCGCGACGCTGTCATCGGCGTCACCCGGGGAACTATCGAGCACCTGAACCGTGATCAGTTACAGGGCGTGATAGCGCATGAGTTCAGCCATATTTTCAATGGCGATATGCGACTCAACATACGCCTGATGGGCATACTGCACGGCATCCTGATTCTCGGGTTGATTGGTTACTATATATTGCGTCCTGCAGCCTACTCCGGTAATCGGCGCAGCAGTGGAAAAAACGCGGGTGGAATATTCGCGTTGGCGATCGGGCTGATGGTCATTGGATTTGCGGGTACCTTCTTTGGCAACCTCATCAAGGCCGCAGTAAGCCGGCAGCGTGAATACCTGGCCGATGCCTCTGCGGTCCAGTTTACCCGTAACCCGGACGGTATCGCGGGTGCGCTGAAAAGAATAGGCGGGCTGGAGTACGGTTCAAAAGTGGAAAATCCCGGTGCGGCTGAAATCAGCCATGCCTTTTTTGCCCAGGGGATGTCCAGTGCGATGCAATCGTTATTCGCTACCCACCCGCCGCTGAAGAAACGTATCCTGCGCATTGACCCGCACTGGGATGGCAGCTTTGATGTCTCCGATAAATCTGATGCCCGGCCGGAGGATGCAAAGACCGAAAAAGAAGAACCCATGTCCCGAGCGGATATTGCCCGCAAGGTTGCTGCTGTTGCCACCGGTGCTGCGGTTATCGACGTCATGAATACGATAGACCAGATCGGTAATCCCGGCCAGGATACAATTGACTATGCCCGTTCACTGGTATCGGGATTACCCGAAACCGTTAAAGACGCAGCTCATGAGCCGTTTAGTGCCAGGGCCGTTATGTATGGCCTGGCGCTGGATAAGGGGCAGGTGGATCGTGCCGCGCAGTTGCAGTACCTGGAGGAAAAAGCCGATCCGGGTGTCTACCAACTGGTGACCGGCCTGTTGCCGGATCTAGAGAATCTGGATGCGCATTTCCGTTTACCGCTGGTCGATATCGCCATCCCGGCACTCAAACAACTGTCATTAAAGCAGTACAAACTGTTCAAGCTGAACCTGGCCGCATTGGGTGACATGAATGGTCGGGTGGATTTTCTGGAATGGTCACTGCAGAAAATTTTGTTCAATCACCTGGATGCCCATTTTTTCAAGTTGTCGCGCGCCAGAGCCGGAAAGGCCAGTCCGGATAAGCTCGCAAAAGAAATTGAGCAGGTTCTGTCGGCCATGGCCTATGTGGGCCAGCCGGATAAACGCGGCGCCGAACAGGCGTTCAGGGTAGCTGCAACGGTAATGGGTCTTGATGAACTCAGCTTGCTGGCGGAAACGGACATCAGCCTGCCGGCACTGGATGTTGCGCTGGACAAACTGGCAAAACTGAAACCATTGGTAAAACCCCGCCTGTTGAAGGCCTGCGTCGCCAGTATCGTGCAGGATCAGAAGGTGGCACCGGTCGAGGTAGAATTGTTACGCGCCTTTTCCGATGTTCTGGATTGTCCCATGCCACCTGTGGCCTGATGGATGATAGTTCCGACGTCTCTCGAACACGGGTCTCGCAGCATAACGCTGTGACGTAATCTCGACATTTGACCTGTCTGGCCATGCTGAACCGTCAACTTTGAGGCAGAATCGCCTGCCGGCATCCGGAGCGGATGCAGTAACTTGCACTGTCGGCTTCCATGGTCTAAGTATTTGAGTAAGGAAACTCCCCTAACTATCGGAGTTGGCGTGACAATTGCCTTGATATAGAGTCACGTCAGGGGCCTGGGTTCCGGATGAATAAAGGCAACAAATTAATGGATGATATTTTCAGGCAAAAAGGCCTGCAGGAACTCTGGGGGGATTCGCAGCTCGCGGGTCACAATGCCGCTTACCTCGAAGATCTCTACGAACAGTATCTGGCCGACCCGAACCAGGTTCCCGGTCAGTGGCGCACCTATTTTGAAACCCTGCCGAGGGTGAACGGGCATGGCACCGAACCGGTGCATTCCGCCATTCGTCAGACCTTTCGCACCATCACACGGCAACCGGCCGTGCAGCATCAGGCGGTGCCCTGTGTTCCCGGCACCCAGGCCCATGAAGAAAAACAGATCAGGGTCTTGCAGCTGATCAATGCCTTTCGTTTTCGTGGCCACCAGATAGCCCATACCGACCCGCTCGAACTGCGTACCCCGCCGCTACTGTCAGAGCTGGATCCGGAACATCATGGTTTGAATGCGGCGGATCTGGACACGGTATTTGAAACGGGTTCCTTTGCTACCGTTGAATCGGTTACCTTGCGCGAGCTTGTAGAGCAACTGCACAGTATCTACTGTGAAAATGTCGGTAGCGAGTATATGCATATCACCGAGACTGCCGAAAAGCGCTGGATACAGCAGCGTCTGGAGCATGCAGGCGGACAGCCCGAGCTCAGCGTGGCAGAGCGTTTGCGCATTCTGGAACGACTGACCGCCGCAGAAGGGCTGGAGCGCTACCTGCATACGCGTTACGTAGGACAGAAGCGCTTCTCGCTGGAAGGCGGCGACAGCCTGATTCCTTTGCTCGACGAATTGATCCGGCGTTGCGGAACCCATGGCGTGAAGGAAACGGTCATCGGTATGGCGCACCGCGGTCGCCTGAACGTGCTGATCAATATCGTCGGCAAGACTGCGGCCGAGCTGTTCCAGGAATTCGAAGGTACGGCCGGGCAATCATCGAACGGTTCCGGCGACGTGAAGTATCACCAGGGATTTTCCGCTGACCTGAAAACTGAAAAGGAACTGGTACACGTTACCCTGGCGTTCAATCCGTCACACCTGGAAATCGTCAACCCGGTCGTGGAGGGTTCGGTGCGCGCGCGCCAGCAGCGCTGCGGGGATGACAAGGGCGACCTGGTTGTGCCTATTCTGATTCATGGCGACGCAGCATTTGCCGGGCAGGGTGTGGTGATGGAAACCATCAACATGTCCCAGTCGCGGGGGTTTTCCACCAAGGGAACGGTGCATATCGTGGTGAACAACCAGATTGGTTTTACTACCAGCTACCAGAGCGACGCGCGCTCAACCCTGTACTGCACTGACATTGCCAAAATGGTCAACGCACCGATTTTTCACGTTAACGGTGACGATCCCGATGCGGTGATCCGGGTGACGCGGATGGCGCTGGATTACCGTATGAATTTCCATAAGGATGTCGTAATTGATATGGTTTGCTATCGGCGCCACGGTCACAGCGAAGCGGATGAACCGACTGCTACACAACCTATCATGTACCAGGCTATCCGGGACCGCCTGACAACGCGTGCACTGTATGCAGAAGCATTGGTCGAACAGAAGGTCTGCGACGAAGACCAGCCGCACTGCATGATGGATGACTACCGGGCGCGACTGGACAAAGGTGTTTCGGTGGTTGAGGAGCTGGTGTCACCTGAGCAGGCCAACTATCCATACGAGGTGGACTGGGAGCCGTACCTGGCGCAGGCCTGTACTGCTTTTCTGGAAACAGCGATACCCATGCAGCGTCTCAAGGCGCTGTGGAACAAGCTCCTGAAAATGCCGGAAGGTTTCGAACTCAACGGTAGCGTGGGCAAGATAATGGATAACCGGCGAAAAATGGCTGCCGGCGCGTTACCCATTGACTGGGGGTTTGCCGAAACCACAGCGTATGCCTCTGTAGTAACTGATGGTTATAACGTGCGCCTGTCCGGGCAGGACAGTGGGCGCGGTACATTTTTTCACCGCCACGCAGTGTTACATAACCAGAAGGACGGTGCGCTGCACGTGCCCTTGAGGCACGTTGCAGACGACCAGAGCGACTTTCTGGTGATTAACTCACTGCTGTCAGAAGAAGCAGTACTTGCCTTTGAATATGGCTACTCGACAACAGATCCAAACACGCTGGTGATATGGGAAGCACAGTTCGGCGACTTTGCCAACAATGCGCAGGTGGTTATTGACCAGTTCATCAGCGCCGGAGAACAAAAGTGGAATCGCCTGAGCGGGCTGGTGATGTTCCTGCCGCACGGCATGGAAGGGCAGGGGCCGGAACATTCCTCGGCGCGGCTCGAACGTTATCTGCAATTGTGCGCCGAGCACAATATCCAGGTCTGCGCACCTACCACGCCCGCCCAGATTTTTCACCTGTTACGCCGCCAGATCCTGCTGGAATGCAGGAAGCCACTGGTCGTCATGACACCGAAAAGCCTGCTGCGGCACCGGCTGGCGGTCAGTACACTGGAAGACCTTATCCAGGGTGAGTTCCAGCCGGTCATCGCGGAAATCGATGAGCTGGACCCCGAACAGGTCACCAGGATTGTACTGTGCAGTGGCAAGGTGTATTACGATCTGCTGGAGAAACGGCGCGAGGAAGCCATGGAACACGTGGCCATTGTGCGTATCGAACGACTGTACCCCTTTCCCAAAGTGCAGTTGCGTAAACTGATTGACGGTTATCCCAATGTTGCTGAATATATCTGGTGCCAGGAAGAGCCACAGAACCAGGGGGCCTGGTTTTCCAGCCAGCACCATATGCGACTGGTGTTGCCTGATTCAGGCTACTTGCACTATGCCGGGCGGGACTTCTCGGCGGCGCCCGCAGCGGGCTACGCATGGCGGCACCTGCAACAGCAACATCGCCTGGTGGCCCAGGCGCTGGGTCTGAAAACGGAAGAGGATTAAGGAAACAGCATGCCAATCGAACTCAAAGTCCCGGTATTCCCGGAGTCGGTATCCGACGGAACAGTACTGAACTGGAGCAAGAAGCCGGGCGACACGGTAAAACGTGACGAAACTATTGTCGATATTGAAACCGACAAGGTAGTGTTCGAAGTCCCGGCGCCCAAAGACGGCGTGCTGGAGGATATTATCGAAGAGGCAGGCGCGGTCGTCGTATCCGGCCAGCTTATCGGTCATATGCGTGAGGGAAAGGTTACGGACGCAGCCGCTTCACCAGTGAAGGCAGCTGCGGCCCCCGAGGCAAAAGAGACCAGCGAAGAAGCCTTTGCGACGCCATCAGCCCGTCGCCTGATAGAAGAGCACGGGCTGGATATCAAAACCGTCACAGGTTCCGGCAGCGGTCACCGGATAATCAAGGAAGATATATTGCGCGTGCTGCAGGATAGTCAGCCGAAGCAACAACCAGTAGCGGCTGCGCCGCCAGCGGAAACAGTAAAGACGCAGCCCGAGGAGGCCCTGAATCTTGACGGCAGGACCGAAAAGCGCGTACCGATGACACGCCTGCGTGCGCGTATTGCCGAGCGCCTGCTGGAAGCCCAGCAAACGGCGGCGATTCTTACCACGTTCAATGAAGTCAACATGCAGCCGGTCATGGATCTGCGTAACCGCTACAAAGAAAAATTTCTCAAGACATACGATGTCAAGCTCGGCTTCATGTCGTTCTTTGTGAAAGCGGTTATCGAAGGGCTGCGACGCTTTCCCGAACTGAATGCTTCTGTTGACGGGACAGACATTGTCTACCACGGATTCTTTGATATCGGTATTGCTGTTTCGTCACCGCGTGGTCTGGTGGTACCGATACTGCGTAATGCGGACCAGTTGACGATGGCCGGGATCGAAGCGAGTATCGGCGACTATGCAAACCGGGCGCGTGCCGGTACGCTGAGTATGGAAGATATTACCGGCGGAACCTTCAGTATTACCAATGGTGGCGTATTCGGCTCCCTGTTATCCACACCCATACTTAACCCACCCCAATCGGGTATTCTTGGCATGCACAAGATCCTGGAACGTCCGGTGGCTGAAGATGGAGAGGTGGTTATCAGACCTATGATGAATATCGCGCTGTCCTATGATCACCGGCTGGTCGATGGTCGTGGCGCGGTCCAGTTCCTGGTAGCGGTTAAAGAAGTACTCGAGGATCCGGCGCGTTTGCTGCTGGGCGTGTGAGGTAATATGGCTGATCAGTTTGATGTCGTTGTAATCGGTGGCGGACCGGCCGGCTATGTAGCGGCGATCCGTTGTGCACAGCTGGGTTTGAACACGGCGTGTGTTGACCAGTGGATCAATACCCGGAGCAAGCCGGTACTCGGCGGTACCTGCCTGAACGTAGGCTGCATTCCCTCGAAATCCCTGCTCGAATCATCGGAGCGTTTTACCCAGGCACAGCACGAGCTCGCCGATCACGGTATAAAAGTGAGTGGCATCAAACTTGACCTTTCGGTAATGCAGGCGCGCAAGGAACGGGTTGTACAGGACCTGACGCAGGGTATAGAGCAGTTGTTCAAGGCTAACGGCGTTACCTGGGTTCAGGGCCGCGCGCAGCTACAGGCCGGCAAGCAGATAACGGTTAGGCAGACCGGAAAAAAGACCATCCGGAATCTGGTTGCCGGGCACATTATTCTGGCACCCGGCTCTTCACCGATACAACTCGGTAGCGTTCCCTTGCAGGGTGATACGGTCGTGGATTCGAGCGGTGCGCTGGAGTTCCGTGAGGTGCCGAAACGCCTGGGTATTATCGGCGCCGGTGTCATCGGTCTGGAGCTGGGCAGTGTGTGGCAACGCCTGGGGGCTGAAAAGGTCACGCTACTTGAAGCGCAGGACACATTTCTACCCTTTGCCGACGAACAGCTGGCAAAGGACGCGCAGCGGATATTCACCAAACAGGGGCTGGACATACAGCTCGGTAGCCGGGTGACAGCCTGCACGGTGAAGGGCAAAAAAGTTGAACTCAGCTACCAGAACGGCGACGGTGAACACCAGGCGCAGTTTGACAAGTTGATTGTTGCGGTGGGCAGACATGCCAACACGCACGGACTGGCTGCTGATGAAGCCGGGCTGCTACTCGACGAATGGGGTTTTATCCACGTCGACGAGCAATGCCTGACCAATCTCCCGGGTGTGTATGCCGTAGGTGACGCAGTGCGTGGCCCCATGCTGGCACACAAGGGCTCGGAAGAAGGTGTCATGGCAGCCGAGCTGATCGCCGGCCATGTGGCGCATGTGAACTATGACACCGTGCCGTCTGTGATCTATACGCACCCGGAAATTGCCTGGGTAGGCGAAACCGAACAGGCGTTACGCGCTGGCGGTATAGACTACCGGAGTGGTGTTTTCCCGTTTGCCGCCTCGGGCAGGGCGCGGGCGCTGGGTGATACCGGCGGCTTTGTCAAACTGCTGGCCGATGCGAAGACGGATCGTTTGCTCGGAGCACACATGATCGGTCCACAGTGTTCGGAACTGATTGCCGAAGCAGTGATCGCCATGCAACTCGGCGGCAGCGCCGAGGACATTGCACTGACCATGTTTGCGCATCCGGCCCTGTCGGAAAGCGTTCACGAAGCGGCGCTCGCAATACACGGACGAGCAATCCATATTGCTCCGGGGAAGGGGACACTGCTCAATTAATCACTTAGCGTAGCAGCGTTCTTCAATTTTTCGGCTTAAGTGATTAATTGAGCAGTGTCCCCTTACTTCCTGGTGTCGCTACCCGCCGGAAATATCCTCTGCTATGTGGAACGTCGGCGATAACCGCATGAAAAAAGCGCGGCTAATCCGGAGCCCAGCAGCCACACTGCAGCGGGCACAGGGACGGTACTGATTTGTCCTTCAAGGTGCAGAGCGTACGCGACGTTACCAAAACCGGTTTTACCATCGTTCGGGACAGTTGCGCTGTAATCCAATATGAATGTGTCACCAACAGAGCAGTCTACCGAGCAGTTCAGTACGGCTATACCTTCCGGATTATCAGCCATGGTATTTGCACCGGAACCCATGCTGATTGCCGGGATAAGGTTCCAGGTCACAGTCCAGCCAGAAAAATCCAGACTGGCAATCCCGTCCCCGGTACCATCATCTCCCCCGGAAATAACAATGGGGCTGACTGTCTTGTGCATACCTGTATTTCCGAAGAAACTCCACGGATTATCAATTCCGGGTAGTTCGGAACCGTCTGGGAACCCGGTGTGAGAACCGGAGGCATCCTGAGTTTGTCCTAATCTAATGCCTTCATTTGCACTGAGGGCGACTTTCTCATTCGCTTGTACCTTACCGTCGCCACTCCCGTCCATAGCGAACCAGCTGCCACTCACATTCTTTATGCCGTACGTGCAGTTGTCCGGTGCTGTGCCGCCGATCTGGCAAAAGATTTCGCCAGGATTAAAACTCAGGATGGAAGAATTTACCAGTGCAGCATCTGCTTCAGCAGCATATAACCCCAAAGCAAGTGCAACCCCGCAATACATCTGTTTCTTATTCATTGGTTATCCCCAGTTTGCTTATTATAGTTGTATCTATGTGCTCTTACGGTGGGCTTAAACTGCCCTTTCTGTATCGCGATTTTAGCATGAATTCGTCATGAATGTGTGTGTCTTGCTTTTATGTATGGATTCATCTGGTTAGGTTGTAGGTTGCCGGTACTACCATGCCGCCGATGGCAGCAATGGCCGGCAGCACGATGCGCGAGGGATCGGACAGTTCACCGTCAAGGACTTCGCGTTTGATTTCGAGACCGACCAGGAAAAAGAACACCGCCATCAAACCATCGTTGATCCATAACAGGAGCGGCTTGTGGATCAACAGCGCATCGACCTGAATGGCGACCGGGGTCCCGAGCAGGTTATCGTATAACGATGCCAGCGATGTATTGACTACGATGATGGCCAGCAATGCGGCGCCGATGATCAGCAGACCACTGGCAGACTCTTTCTGCAGGAATTCCCGTATGGCCTGTATCGGCATGCTGCTAGTCTCGTGGCTGGCGCGTGGTTGGGTAAATCGCAGAACTGGTAAAAAGAGTATTCACCGGGCGGCGGATTCCTCGGCAACTTCGTCAGGCGTCTTGTGGGCAATGCCTTTGTGGCAGTCGATGCAGGTTTTACCTTCTTGAGGGCCCGTGTGGTGAGCGCGTGCCGCGCGCTCATCCTGCCCTGACAATTCAAAATATTTATCGTTATGGCAGTTACGGCACTCGCGTGAATCGGTCGCCTTCATATGTTTCCAGACCCGGTCGGCGAGATAGGTACGCCGGGCGTCGTATTTCTCCTGGGTATCGATCACGCTGATCATTTCGCCCCAGATATGTCTGCCGCCGTCGTAGGCCTTGGCCCATAGTTTTTGGGGATAGACTTTAGGAATGTGACAATCAGCACACAGGGCGCGCACACCGCTCGGATTGGAAAAATGCACGGAATCCTGCCACTCGGGCGCGGTGAAGGTTTTCATACTATGGCAGGCGGAGGCGCAGAAATCTTCGGTAGCGGTCTCGTACATCACAATCTCCGAGCCAACGATGCTGGCCGCGCCAGCCCAAAACATGACCCAGGCACCAATCGGTATACCCAGTAACCATTTGCTTTCCGGACGGCGCCAGAAACGGCTCCACCGGCCTTTATTTGAGTCGGAATCTGATTGGCTGCTCATGACAAATACACCCGTCTGTTTGATGCCATATGTTAAGAAAATGCAGGGTACACTTGACAAGTGTTAAGCGTCTACCCAATATATGTTAAAAATGTGTTAAAAGATAAAAAACCAGCAGCCTGCAAGATGGCATTGGGCGTACGGGAGAGAATATGGAAAAACCAATGCCAATATTTCTGCGGCGCCTCGGTTTTCCTGCAATTGCAGTGCTCGCAATCGGGCTCACGGCCTGTGGTGGGTCTGATGGCAACAATGGTGCGCCGGGTCAACCTGCGCCGCCCCTCGGAGTGGATATCGCCAACGCCACCGAGATCAATGCAACGATCACGGGCGTCACCATTGCCAGCCCGCCGGTTGTCGACTTTACACTCACGGATGGCAACGGTAATGCAGTTAAAAATCTTCCCGCCGGCAGTGCTGGTTTTTACATTGCCAAACTGATTCCAGGCACAGACGGCAATGCCAGCAGCTGGCAGAGTTATATCAATGTGGTCGATCAGCCCGTCAGCGGCTCGCCCGGCACGGGGACAACCATAAAGGCTGCGGTTGAAAATGGCGCCGTAGGTACACTGGTGGATAACAAGGACGGCAGTTATCGCTATACCTTCTCGTTCGATATCAACAGTGTCACCGCTCCGATCGCGGTCAGCTATCAGCCCGCGCTGACCCATCGCTTCACGCTGGAAGTCAGAGGGTTTGCCCCGGTGATCAACCCCATATACGACTTCAGGCCGTCCGACGGCGCACAAAGCGGGATTTTCACACGCGAGATTGTGAAAACAGCAAACTGCAATGTCTGTCACGAGAGCCTGTCAAAACACGGTAACAGGCGGCGTGATACCAGGCTCTGTGTGGCATGCCATACCCCGGGTTCAAGCGATGCGAGCTACGGCAACACCTTCGACGCGAAGGTGATGTATCACAAGCTCCATCGTGGCGCCTACTTGCCCAGCGTGGTAAACGGTGGTGGTGGCGGTCAGGTGTATTGCTTCGAACACGATGGACAGCAGTGTTTCGACGATGTCCACTTCCCGCAGGATATACGTAACTGTTCGAACTGCCACAATGAAAACGATCCGGAAACCCCCGATGCGGCTAACTGGTACAAGGTGCCTACCGCCGAGGCCTGTGGCTCCTGTCACGACGATGTGGATTTTGAAACCGGTGCCGGTCATGTGGCGGGGCCACGGGATAACAGCAGCTGCACCACATGCCATGCCCCGAACACTACCTCGTCACTGGGTGCGTTTCAGAAGCACCGCATTCTGACCCAGGAAGGCGCTGACCAGTACAGCTTCAATATACTGAGTGTTGCTTTCACGGTGCCTGGAGCTGCACCGGATGTTACCTTCTCTGTGACTGATCCAAGCAACAGTGATGCGCCCTATGATCTGGCGAATGATGCAGTGCTGATGGGTAGTGACCTGCGTTTTTATCTGGCCTGGGACACAACTGACTATACTAACCCGGGCCGCAGTAACAGCGGTGCGATCAGCACCAGCGTATACAGTAGTGGTGTGTTACAGGCTACCGACAACGGCAACTTTACCTATAACCTGACACTGGGAACAATACCGGTGGGTGCGACAGGCTCCGGTATTGTTACCTTTGCCGGGAAAGTTACCGCAGCGGTTGGCGACCTGCCAGTGGCATCAACACACCGGTTTTTCGGTATCACCGACGATCCGGCCAATCCGGTTCCGCGCAGGCTCAAGGTAGACCTTGCGCGTTGCGACGGTTGTCACCAGCGACTCGGTTTCCACGGCAACCGTAACCAGAACCTGCACGCTTGTGCCATGTGCCATAATTCGGCAGCGGCCAGGAGTGGTACACCGAGTGCCGGGCCCATGGACTTCAAATCCTTCATTCACAGAAAGCACGCCGTGGACAGCATCCGCTACCCGCAGCGAGTCAGTAACTGCATAGCCTGCCACACCGACAACGGTTTCTACCCGGTTGCCATCGACAGTGGTGTGCTGAGCACAAGTATTAACCGTGGTGTGGATACCACCGACCCGACAGATAACAATCGCATCTCGCCGAACAGTGCAACCTGTTCGGTGTGCCACTCTTCGGCATCTGCCCAGGTTCATATGGAGCAGAACGGCGGTAATTTTGATGTCTGCCAGGAGAGCGATGGAGTAACACGCGTACGGGTAGATATCTGTGGCACGGGTGGAGACAAGACGGGCGCTATCGTCCAGGAAGGCTGTACGACCTGTCACGCGAAAGGCCGTATCGCCGATGTCGCGGTTTCGCACAGTCTGAACCTGAATTGATACTGCGATGCAGATTAGATCTGCCATAAACCGTTATGCCCGGCCATTCGGCTTGCTGGCCGGTCTGTTGTTGTGTTCGGCCGCCTGGGCCGACCCGATCAAGCCACAATACACCGAAAAAGGAGCGGAAAAATGCCTGCTCTGTCATTCCGAGCTACGCATCGAACTGATGACAGAAACCCCGCACGGTGACCGCAACAACCCGGACGCCCCCTTTGCAAAGCACGACTGCGAGTCTTGCCACGGACCGGGCAGTTTTCACGTCTCCCGGTCGCGTCGCGGTAAGGGTCGGCCTCCCATGACTACCTTTGGAAAAAATGCCAAAACCCCGGTAAAGGAACAGGTCCAGGTGTGCCTGGGATGTCACGCAAAAAACAAGGATGAACTGCTCAAGATCAAAGGGCATGAGAATGCCAGAGAGGTGGAGGGCCTTACCTGCTCCAACTGCCACACAGTGCACCAGTTACCGCCGGGCCACGAAAAGGAGGCCACTGAAGTGTCCAGTGCGCTGGCCGCGAGACGCCGGGCACCGGCAGAATATACAGAAAGAGGCCCTCAAAAATGCCTGCTGTGCCATGCCGGGACACGTATGGCGCTAATTGCAAAAACACCGCACGGCGATAAAAACAATCCAGGCACACCCTTTGCACAGCACGGCTGCGAGTCCTGTCACGGCAAGGGCAGTTTGCATATCTCGCGCTCGATGCGTGGCAAGGGTCGGCCGCCGATGATCACCTTCGGCAACCGGGCGAAAACACCACTGAAGGAGCAGATACAGACCTGCCTGAAGTGCCACGGCAAAGACCGTGAAGCACTGTTAAGAATTGACGCCCACAAAAATGCAAAAGATGTTACCGGTCTGTCCTGTTCGACCTGTCACACCATGCACCCCTATCCCGAAGGTGTCGGCCAACCGTCACGAGCCGCCAAATACACGAAACTGGGACCGAAAAAATGTCTGCTGTGTCACTCCAGCAAACGTATGCGGCAGGTGAAGAACAGCCCGCATGGCGATACTTCAAATCCGTATACCCCCTTCGCGAAACACGGCTGTGAATCCTGTCACGGCAGAGGCAGTCTGCACGTCTCTCAATCCAGACGCGGCAAGGGTCGCCCGCCGATGCTTGCATTTGGTGAAGGCAAGCACACGTCATTATTACAACAGACACAGGTTTGCCTGGGCTGTCACAGCAAGGACATGGGCACGCTCCCCGCACTGGACTGGAACAAGACTGCGCACAGTGTAGGCGCCACCTGCATCAACTGTCACACAGTGCATGCCGAAGGTGATCTGGCCGCACAGGCGCGCAGACAAACTCATTCCTGCACCAGTTGCCATGCCAAAGGCATCGGTGCGCTGCCGGCCATGAAATGGAAAGGTAGCGTACACGACCAACACAAACTGGCCTGTTCAGACTGTCACGCTATTCACTCTGACGGCAAACCACTGACAGACAGGCAGGTGCAGGCTGATACTTGTTTCAGCTGCCACGAAGACCGAAGAACCGAACACCCGCGCTTCGAGGATAAGTTCATTGACTTCGACTCGCTGAGCTGCTGGACCTGCCATGATGTGCATCAGCTGATTCCGCAACACGATATACAAACCGGGACGCCCGACCAGGACGTAGTGGCACCGGCCCAGGTCAACGAATGAAAATGAGAATGCCTGAGGAACCCCTGATTAACTCGTCATGCCGGCGTATGCCGGCATCCATGAAATCCGGCGCACTGGATACCGGCATACGCCGGTATGACGAAAAAAGAATTCACCAGCGTTTCTGTAGCCTTATTTACGCGGTCTGCCTGTCTGTGCTGCTGGTGTTGATAACTGATGCCATCCAGGCCGCCGAACACGATGATGCCGACACCACGGCACCTGTCTATACCAAAAAAGGCGCCGATACCTGTCTGGCCTGCCACAACGATGAAAAGATGCTGCTCATCTTTCGCACCCCACACGGTCAGGGCGCCGATCCCAACACACCGTTTGCGCACCGCCAGTGCGAAAGCTGTCACGGCGCCGGTGGCGAGCACGCGGGACGACGCAACGTGGGTGCAGGTCACGAACCGGTCATCCGCTTTGGCGGTGATAGTGACACACCGATCAAGGAACAGAACGCGTCGTGTATGAACTGCCACACTCGGGATGTTGGCATGCCGTGGACCGGCAGCGTACATGAACGCAATGATATCGCCTGTGCGGACTGCCACAGCCTGCACAAACCGGTAGACCCGGTAAGCCTGCTCACCGAACAGGCGGAGGTTTGTTTCAACTGTCACAAGAAGCAGCGTGCCGACAGCCTGAAACCCTATGCGCACCCGGTCCGGTTCGGTGTCATGGCGTGTACGTCCTGTCACAACCCGCACCACTCGACCGCAGACGCCCTGCTGAAAAAGAATACCCTCAACGAATTGTGCTGGAGCTGCCACACCGATCTGCGCGGCCCTTATCTTTTTGAGCATGCACCGGCCAGCGAGGACTGTTCACTGTGTCACTACCCGCATGGCTCGATACACCCGGCAATGCTGGCGCGGCGGCCTCCTTTATTGTGCCAGTCCTGTCATTCACAGGCCGGGCACCCCAGCCTTTCATTGACACGCAACGGCCTGCCCGGCAACAACCCGTCCGCCTTCCTACTGGGAAGAAGCTGCGTAAATTGTCACAGCCAGATTCATGGCTCCAACCACCCCTCGGGTGTAAAGCTGATGCGCTAATGGCTGAAGATGATATCCATGAAAAAGCATAATGAAGCTCTGATTGATTCGTCATACCAGCTTAGTCCGTCATACCGGCCTAACTCGTCATACCGGCCTAACTCGTCATACCGGCCTAACTCGTCATACCGGCGCATGCCGGTATCCAGAGTTTTCAATGCCCTGGATACCGGCATACGCCGGCATGACGATAAAAGAATGAATCAAAGCATCAATAGACATCTGACACAGCTGTTTGCCTGCACGGTCATTGCGGCCGCACTCGTGAATGGCAGTGCACGAGCGGAGGGAAACGATGCCCCGGCCTGCGAGCTGTGCGGCCCTGCCAGTGGCTGGGAACTGGATATCAAGGCCGGTCCCGGCTATGTATCCGGCGATAATTTCAGGTACGGGGACTACACCGGCCTGGAGGACGATGGCCTGTACCTGTTCGGCGACGTGTTTGCGCGTTACCGGGGCGAGGATGCGGAATTCGTGCGTTTCGAGGGTTATCGCCTTGGCCAGGACTCGCGCGCCCTGTTTATCGAAGGCGGTAAACAGGGCTTGTACAAGCTGCGGGCCTCTTACCAGGGTATTCCGCGCAAGATCTTCGACAGTACCTCCACACCGTACAGCGGCAGTGGTAAGGACACGCTGAACCTGCCGGCCGGCTGGGTGCGCGCACCGACTACCCAGGGCATGACCCAGCTGGGTAATTCGTTGCAAAAGGTCAAGATTGATCGGGACTGGGATATATACAACATCGGTGTCGGTTACACGCCGACCAGCCGCTGGGCGTTCGATGTCAATTACCGGCGTCAGGAGCGCGATGGCAATGCCATCTCATCGGGTAGTTTCTTCCTCGATTCAGCCATGTTCGCCAGCCCGGTCGACGATGTCACCGACGAGATGGAAGTCACTGCCGCCTACAATGCCGACAGCTGGCAGGTAAACCTGAGTTATCGGGGTTCATTCTATGATAACGACAACTCCCGTCTTGCCTGGGACAATGCCTACACCTCAGCACCGGGCGCAGACACAGGCCGCATGGCCCTGGCCCCGGACAACAAGTCACACCAGGTGGCGCTTGCCGGTTCGGTATTACTCCCCATGCGTACCACGCTGAACGGGCAGATCAGCCTGGGGCGCATGGAACAGGATGAAGGTTTTCAGTCCTACACCAGCAATGCATTGATCGCAACCGGCGCGCTGCCACGCAGCTCGGCCAACGCCAAAGTAGACACCACCAATATCAACCTGCGTGCGGTTTCGTCGCCCTTGCAGAAACTCACCCTGCAAGGCGAGTTCCGCTACAACGAGCGCGACAACAAAACCTCGGAGAACACCTACAACTACGTGGTAACCGACCTGTTCAATTCAGCCAACAGCGCCAGAAATGTTGCCTACGACTACCAGCGCTACGATTACCGGTTACGCGGTGAATACCGGTTACCGGCACGCACACGTCTCAGCGCAGGCTATGACTACAAACGCGACGAGCGCACCCGCCAGGAGCGCAACGAAACCACAACCGATCGGGTATGGGCCCAGCTCAGAGCCAAGGCGTCTGACTTCGCCGACCTTGATTTCAAGATCTACACGGAAGATCGTGATGGCTCCAGTTACAACACGAACAACAGTCTCCCCGATCCCCAGAACCCGCTGATGCGGAAATACAATATGGCGGATCGTGAGCGCAACGGTTACAAGATCTACGTATCCTCGTATGCCAGCGAGCGGCTCAACCTGGGCGTCGAACTGGAATACAACAAAGACAACTACAAGAAATCGGACATCGGCCTGCAACGCAGTAACTACAGACGCTACGGTATCGATGCCTCCTACCTGTTCCCCAGGGATGTATCAGTCTATGCAGCCACCTACAAGGAAGACATAAGGACCCGGCAGGCCAACAGCCAGTCTTTCGCCAACCCCGACTGGGAAGGCAGATCAGACGATACGTTCTACACCAGCACAACAGGTATCCGCTACCCGGATATCCTGGGCCGCCTGGATGCCAGCCTCGAATACAGCTTCGCGCGCTCGGAAGGCGAAACCAAGAACGACACCAGCGGCCTGGCCTCCGAGTTCCCCAAACTGCGCAGCAAACTTCACCAGGTAAAGCTTGGACTCGAATATCCGTATAACAAATCGATGAGCCTCAACTTCAACTATAGGTACGAGAAGTTCAAAGCCGACGACTGGACGCTGGAAGGTGTCGATGCCGCCACCGTGCCTAATCTGTTATCGCTCGGTGCAGATCCCTACAATTACGACACCCACGTGTTCTTTGTCGGTGTGCGCTATGTCTTCGATTCCCGCGGTCAGGCGGGGCCGCGTATGGGTGCGGTGTCACTTCCGTATTGACCGGGCCGCGGCGCATGGCTAGCCGCATATTTCTTGTGAAAAAGACTACTACAGCCAAATACAAGACGTTGCAGATTAGTCCAAGCCTAAAACAATACGCCAATATGCTTCTACCTCGCTGATTTCCTTCTCGGTGAAAATAGTCAACATATCGCTGGTAATGCGTCGGTTGTCAATGGTTCTCGTTTGATCCAGCATGATGTCAGAATCGGATTCCAGTCCGTCTCGCGCCACGACCCGATAACGCAATGGTGCTGCATCTTCGATTAATTGTGCGGTCAGCGGAAGTACGGTTGTGCTCGGATGCCCGGCTTCATTCAGCAGGTCGCTCTGCATGATGAGGCACGGTCGGATTTCCCCCGGCTCGGTGCCTTTTGATGGATTGAAATTGGCCAGATATATAGCGCCGCGTTTACAGGCCATCGGCATTTGCCGCGTCAAAATCGGCCGAAGCATCGAGTGCCTGCTTGCGCGTCTTGAGCGAGGCGGTTCGCATCCGCTGCCGTAGCGCCTCGCGGTCCAGGTGCTGCTGATAGTTACGAACCGCATCTCTGATTACGCGGCTCCTGGTTGTACTCAGACGCCTGGCCAGCCGGTTGAGTAGCGCATCAAATTCTGCATCGGCTTTAATGGTGACTGTTTTCATAGTGCGGGATACTTGAATTAGTAATACGGAATTAAGTATATCTGTCTGGGCTATAGTAGGCAATGCTTGGGCGACCTTTTCGGTGTCGGCAATATTAACTATATGAAAAAACGTGAAAATCGCTAATTAAGGGATTGTAATGTATTTTTATATAGCGCTAGTCGCTTAGTTGAAAGGGGACGGAGGGATTATTAATGCATCAATTCCGGTCTTCCTTGTGGGGGTGGCTAAAATTTAATCCGTCCCCTTTTCCCCTTTTCCCCTTTTCCGCTGCACAGCACTTGCTAAAGGTGAAGTCATATTCTGGCGGCAGAGTGACGTAACCAGCTTTGGGGTGATGACTGGGTCATCACTTTGTACGCGAAGGAAGCGCCCTGTGCGGCCCCGCATGCAGGGTGCTGCGGGGGCTGGGGGTTAGAGTCCCTGGCTACCCGATTACGCATTTGCTTGAAATACAGACACTTATAATATTTACTTCCCCGAAATATCGGCTTATACTCTGTATAGGATCTGACCTGGAGTTCGACTCCACAGTAGGATCCACCGGGTTCGGAAACGGGCCCTTTCTATTTCACCTCTCTACAATTCCTTCCGCGTGTTTCCTGCTTGCAACTGTGCAAAGTACTGGCGCCAGCCTACTAAAATAATTTCTCGCGCCTTTCTTAACTACGTATTTACAGGCCTCATATTTCTGAAAGAGAAAATACGCATTCACATCAGCGAGCTGAATGAAGTAAGAATGCTGTGAATTGCGATGCACCGCGTCTTCCACTAGCGTAGTTATTGGAACAGCCAAAGCACTACCTCCGAACATGCTTGGAACTGGGTTATAGCGCCGCATCTTCCTCGAAAGATTTCTAAGTTTAATTTCATCAGTCTGATCCACAATAAGTATTCCCCTGTCGTCTGGATTTTGTGGCCCAGGGAAGTTCTTGTACGCGATCGTATTGTGGAATCGCTGAATTAAAGTAGTCCACGCAATTTCAAAGATATCATCGTCCGCAGTTTTCTCATGTTTGTCTACAACCACATTAATAACGCTCAAATCTGGTAGCGATGCTTGGAAATCTATGACATCTCGTAACAGTCTCAGCCGAATGGATTTAGGAATTCGCCTAAGATCCCCCGGTTTGTGTAAGTAGTGAGCAGCATGCAGTTCTTCTCTGAGTTTTAATCCATAGCGGTGTCGTAGATTTCTACGAAGGCCAATAACTGATTCAAGCATGTCATGCCACCTAAGCTCATGAAATACGAGCCCGCTCAGGCAGAAATATCTTGTTGGGCTACCATCAATACCTACATCACCACTCTCATCAACATATAAAAAATACATTCAATGTCCTTTTGAATTTATGCATAACTACAAACAGGCGGCATGCGCTATATATTGTATCTATGCGGTGTACGCCGTACCAACGCCCCTTTCAGGGTGATGCAGCACTCGCCATCCATCATGCCGTAACATCATTCACTCAATCTCCCTGAATCAAAACCCTCGTCGACATTCAAGCAAACAGCGACAGCAAACATGCGCTGTGATGCTACCGATCCAAAAACCGAGCGACTCTTCGTTTTGTTATTTGCCGGTACATGAGGATTCAGAAGAAGGTATCATGGT